>JAQCGA010000042.1 GCA_027619145.1 bacterium
AGGGTGGGGTCCAGATCGGTGTTAACCATGAGGGCGTCGATGTACGCGCGTTCATTTTCTGGCAGGCGATTGGTTATGGCAGCGTCGAAGAGGGTGTGAATCAGGGTGCCGTAGGTGCGGCCGTGGCCTTCGGTGGGAAAGACGGGACGGTCCTTGTCTTCGGTGGTGACAGGACGTACGTGATAGGTGAAGACGCGGACGGTTTCCCATTTTCGGGCGCGGTCTTCTCGGGCAGCCTGGAGGTCTGGCGTGGGTGATTCCGGTTTTGTAGGGGCAGGCCCCTGTGCCTGCCCGGGTGGGATGGCGGTGACGACTGGGAGTTCGGGAACGGTTTCGAGGGCGGGATACAGGAGCGCCCAAGGGCCTTTGTCCGGAGTGGCGTTGTAGCAGGAGACGATGAGAAGGTTGCAGGCCCGGGTGGCAGCCACGTAAAGCAGGCGGAGGTCTTCGGCGCTGGAGAAACGGGTTTCCTCTTCGGCGTCTTCAGCCCAGCCTTCGGGTTCGGCAATACATTCGTGGGCGTAGGGGCCTTTGGGTTTGAGGACGGGCATCGAGAGAAAAGGAGTGTCTCCGGTGCGGGAGACGTGGAAGTCCACACCAAAGCGGTCTGCGCTGGTATCCGCGGGATCAGCCAGGAAGACGACGCGGGCCTGGAGGCCTTTGGCCTGGTGGAGGTTCATGAGACGGACGACGTTTTCACGGCCGGCTTCCAGGGTGGTTTCTTCAACTTTGTAGGCGGGGTCGTAGACGAGGTCGCGGAGTTCAGTAAGGACCTGGCCTCGGTGCAGGCCCTGGGATTCCCACTGGCGGACCAGAGCGAGCAGGCGGAGGAGGTTGCCAGCGCGAGAAGAGCCCATAGGTTGGGAGGCGGCAAAGGCGGGCAGGCCCAGGTCTTCCAGGATGAATTCGAGGGCGGTGGCCGGGGTATTTTTACCCAGGAATTCTGAGGCGCGGGCGAGGCGCTCCAGGGCGTGGGTGAGGGTGGTGTGGAGGTCTTCGGGCAGGTTTTCGGGCAGGGGAGACCGGTAGTTGAATACGCCGCCTGCCCGGCGGAAGGTGTAGAGTTCGTCGTCGCCCAGGCCTACGAAGGGGCCGCGCAGGTAGCCAAGGAACGGGAGGGGATTGTCCGGGGCGTGGACGGTTTCGAGGAGGTCCAGAAGGGCGCTGATTTCGGTGGCATTGCCCAGGCGACCGCCACCGGAAATGTCGTAGGGGATGCCGCGTTTTTCCAGGGCGCGGGCGTAGGCGTTGAGGTAACTGGTGGTGCGGGTGAGGATCATGAAATCGCCGGGAGAGGCCTGGAGCGGAAGGATGGCATTTTCGGCATTGCTGTTGAATTCGGTGTGTCCGGCGATGGCGGTGGCGATGAAGTCTGCAATGCGTTCGGCGTCCTGGGCGACAATTTGTGCGCGGTTGTTGCGGGAGATTTTTTCGATGGAGATGCGGCGTACGCCGTGGGGGTCTGCGCCGTTCGGGTGAAATTTGAAGAGGGGTGCGAAGAGGGCCTGGTGGCGTTCTTCGTGTTGGGCAAAGAGGGGTTCGAAAGTGGTGTTGATCCAGTCGCAGAGGCGGCCCAGGCTGCGGAAGCTGGTGTTGAGTTGTAAGGTTGTTCCACCGGCGGTTTCAATGCGGGTGCGGGCCAGGCGGAAGGTTTGTACGTCTGCGCGGCGGAAGCGGTAGATAGATTGTTTTTCGTCGCCGACGAGGAAGAGGCTGCCGGGTTTTGGAGAGAGAGCACGCCAGTTGGACTCGCTGGTATCTTCCCCGGTGAGGTAGAGGAGCATTTCGGCCTGGACGGGGTCGGTGTCCTGAAATTCGTCTACGAAGAGGCAGCGGTAGCGATCCTGGAAGTACTGCCGAATCCGGGGGTGTTCGCGGAGGAGGGCAGCGGCTTTGAGGAGGAGGTCCTGGAAGGTAAGGTTTCCGTCGGTGTGGCGCCGGGTTTCGTAGAAGGAGACGGCGTCTTCTACCAGGGTTGCAATGGGGGTGTAAACGTGTTGCCGCCAGCGGGTTAGGACGGGAGAAAGGATTTCGTCCTGGAGGTGTGGCAGGTACTCGTCACGGAGGGATTTTGCGGCGTCCTGGTTTGGGTCCCAGCATTTGAGGGTGACGGCGCGTTTTCCGGGCTTGGAGCAAAAGAGGTTGAAGAGTTCGATTCGGTTGGCGTTTTCGGAGAGGTCGCGGTAGCCCAGGAATTTGCGTGCGGCGGACAGGATTTTCATGAGGTCGTCCTGTCGGTCCGGGAGGGGGTTGGGGATGTGGGCTTCGGCGTCCTGGAGAAAGGCGAGGGTTTTTTCCAGGGCGGGTTCCAGGTTCGGGGCTTCTATGGCGGTGGGTTTGAGCGGGACGTCGCTGAAGAGGCAACGGCGTTCGAAGTAGGCGTAGAGGTTTTCGGTGCGGAGGCCGATGTGGTCCAGGTGGTCCAGGCGTGGGTCGTCGTTGACGAAACCCTGCTGGATGAAGCGGTCCCAGGCTTCGCGGCGGAGGTGGGTTTCTTCGCGGTCTTCAATTTCGGTGAAGTCTGGGGGGAGGCCGGCTTCTACGGGGCGTTCGCGGAGGAGCTGGCCGCAGAAGGAGTGGATGGTGCCAATGAAGCACTGGTCGATACGGTCCAGGGCGTTGCGGATGTGGGTGGCTTCTTCTCCGGTGGCGGTGGCTGCTTGTTCTCGGAGACGGAGGAAAAAGCGGCCGCGCATTTCTCCGGCGGCTTTCCGGGTGAAGGTGATGGCGGCCATTCGGTCCACGTTTACGCGTCCGGTGGAGACGATGCCGACCATGCGTTCGATGAGGGCGTGGGTTTTACCGGCACCTGCACCGGCCAGGACGGTGAGGTTGCGGTCCAGGTCCTGGGTGATGGTGGTTCGGGCGGGTTGGTCTTGTAGGGGTTTGTTCATAGGTGAATGGGGTTGTGGAAATGCCCTCTGCCCGTGTTTGCTTCGCGAGCCGGTCCCCGCTCCCTGCTCACCCTGCCCGTGTTTCGGCAACCCCGTGTTGCCGACCTACTTTTATCTACGCGATAAAAGTAGGCAAAAGCGCGCTCGCTCAGGGGCTTTCAATTTGGCGCGGTGGAAGACCGGGGCGTGGGAGGTTCAGGGTTTCAGGGGCGTACACGAGGGCTTCGCAGGTCCGGTTAGAGGGATGTGGAGGTTTTTCAGTTATTAAGAATATACCCCGTTATGATACTGGTTTCGGAATGGGTGGGAAAGTATTAACTTTTGGGCTTGTGAGAGAAAAGGCGCTTTGTAATTTATACTGAATATTCGCAGGTGCAGATAAAGGAGGGTGTGAGGTTATGGGGAATTCGAAGACACAGGGGTGGGTTCATCCCGCGGGGTTTGTGGATGTGGCGACGCTGGAGGAGATGAAGGGGAAGGCCAAATCTTTGGGCTGGGCGCGGAAGGTGGTGGAGGAGTTGGAGGTGGGGGTTCAGCCGTGGTTGGCACAGTCGATGGAGCGGATTGAGGAATTGTTGCCGAAGCGGAAGATGCAGGTGTACTGGTTGTTGATTTGTCCGGAGTGCCGGGAGCGGATGCCGTTTGATCCGTTTAACGATCAGGATGCTACTTGTACGAAGTGCGATCGGGCATATTCGCTGGATGAGCGTTCGATTGCGACGCCGCCGGAGGCTTCGTACGCGGGGACGCTGTACGAGGGGTGGGGGTGTTTGTATTTGATGGGGGTGGCGAGTGTGGCGCAGGAGCTGGCGCTGTTGTATGCGCTGAAAGGCGACCGGGCTTATGCAGAGCGGAGCGCGGGAATTTTGAAGATGTTTGCGAAGCATATTCAGGCGCTTCCGGTGAAGGGCGGGGGGACGCAGTATGTAATCTGGACGTACAATATGGAGGGGGACTGTAAGCTGGTTCTGAATCTGGTGGAGGCGTACGAGTTGTTGCGGGATGTGGCGGGGCTGTTCAGCGAGGAGGACCACCGGGCGATCCGGGAGGATTTGTTCAAGCACTGGTCGGATTCGGTGTTTCGGGTGGAGGAGGACAGCAGTCCGAAGCACAACAATATGTTTGCGTATTTGACTTCGGTAGCGATGGTGGGGTGTGCGATTGAGGATACGGATTATGTGGATTGGGCGTTTGGGCATCGTGCGTACTCGCCGGAGAAATGTCCGGAGCATCATAGTCTGGCGTGGTTGACGGATAACAATTATTTGCCGGACGGGGCGTTCTGGGGGCTTTGTAGTGCGTATCATTTGTATGCGCTGGGGCCGAACTGTCGGGTGTTTGTGCTGGGGCATCGGCTGGCGCAACAGATGCCAGATTTGTTTCCACCGGAGATGTATGACGAGTTACATTCGGAGAATCCACGGTCACGGGTGTTGCGCAGGGCCATCAAGTGGTTTACGGCCCATGCGTTTCCGGATTTGACGGCGGCACCTTTTGGCGATATGGGCGGGCGAGTAAGTCTGGCTTCGTATCCGTTGACAGCAGAGATTGGATACCGGTACCTGGGGGTGGAGGAAGTGGGTTCGTATCCGGAGTTGCGCGAGGGGGGTAGAGGGATGACCGGGTTCCGGTACGGGGGAGATGAGATCAAAGAGAAGGTCGTTCCGTACCAGAGCGCGAACCTGTCGAGTGGGTACGTGGCGTTGAAGCGGGAGGCGGGAGGGAATCGTTTGTACGCAGGGTTGAGCGCGCTGCTGCCGGGGTCTGGTCACGCACACGGAGATCATTTGAACTTGCTGACGTATTCGCGTGATCGGATGCTTACGGGGGAGAAGAGTACGCGGTATGAAGATCCGGATCAACGGGTGTACAGCGGGGCTTCATACGGGCATAATACGGTGACGGTGGACGAGGTGTCGCAGGTGCACGGGGATAAGTTGGAGAAGGAGCGTGTTCCGTATATGGATACGTTTGTGGATTTTCCGGCGGGACAGGTGGTGGAGGCTCGGGGAGACCGGGTGTATGAAAAGACAGAAGTGTACCGACGGATTGTGTGTCAGTTTGACGGGTATGCACTGGATCTGTTTCGGGTAGAAGGCGGGAAGGTGCACGACTGGTTTTTCCACGGGGTTGGGGAAGAGCCGGAGGTTTCGGTTTCGATGGAAGAGAAGACAGGTTTCGAGCCAGCGCTGTACGTGGTTCGGGGTGGGCCGGCGTACCGAGAGGGTGCGACGGAGGATTCGTTTTCGACAACCTGGCGGATTCCGGCGGAGTCGGGGTCTGTGTACGAGGGCAGACGACGGGATGTGTTTTCCCGGGTGACGCTGGCCGGGTCGCCGGGACAGCGGGCTTTTATGCTGAAGACGTACCCGAATCCGGGTTCGCATTCTTTGATGGTGCGGCACGAAGGAACAGCGGCTCCGTTTGTAGCGGTACACGAGGCGTATTTTGATGCGCCGATGGCGACGGGCGTACGGATGTTGCCAGGAGATGCGGTGGCGGTTGTGGAGGTTTCACACGCGGACGGGAGCCGACGACTGGCGATGTGTGAGTCTGGTTCAGGGCCAGAGGGGCTTTTGTTGAAAGGGTGTTTTGGGACGATTGAACTGGATGAGCAGGGAAGGCCGAAGAGTTTGTTGATGGTTCGCGGGAGAGAGATGTGTTACGGTGGGTTGCGGATTACGGCGGATCAGCAGATTTCGCTGTCGGTCGTTTTTGAGGAGGAAGGTGCAACGCTGGTTTCTGCTCCGCCGGTGGCGTACGAGACGCTGGAAGGATTGCCCGTGTACGCGGCGGGAGAGGATGTAAATGTGGAGATTGAGTTGCCAGCACAGTGGTCGTCTGGGGGCAACGATATTCAGAAGCGTGTTTCTGTGCCGGGGCAGACAGTGGATGGATCGGTTCCAGTAGAAGTCCGATGGTAATGCGGATTCGAGCTATTTGATCTGGCCTGTTGCAAAAGCGTAGGATGCCTGGACAAGCATCCAGATCGCATCCAGTTCGGTTCTGTCTCTGGGGCCGTAGATCATCATATAGTGAGAACCTTGTCCCGCCATCTGAGCATCGTTGGGGTGGAGTTCTCCCCAGCCTTTTTCGAGTACGATTTGGGCATAGTTGGCCAGGAGGAAGAGGTGCAGGCTTCCGTCGGATGAGTTGTGGGAATGGCCGAATTCATTGGTGCCAAGAAAGGCCCTGGGTCCCCCCGTTTTTATCAGGTTTTCATCCAGGTACCACCCCCAGGACCCTGAGAGGGATGACGTGGTGGAAGCAACGGTGATTCCGTTCAGTTTGTCTATAGATGCCAGAAGGGTTTCTTGCAGGATGAACGGTGCGTTCTGGTCGAGTTGCTGATGCGGTACGGGTTTTGAAGTTTGAGGTGCTGGGCCCTGCCTGGACGGGGCGGACGAGAGAGTGCTGAGCAGGTTGGCTACCTGTGTGAGGGGTAACGAAGGGCTGTCAGAATCAAGGTTTGACGTGGGGGTGTCCTCTTTTGAGCAAGCAGGATAAGCGAATAAGAGCAGGGTTGCAAGCAGGATTCTAACGTTCATTACGCAGTCTCCATTTATAAGAGGAGTTACAACAGACAGGCGGTATCGTTGTTGGAATAATGTATCGGATTTCTGACTGGTGGGCAAGTGTGAGGATCTGAAACCGTAAAGGTTTTACTTTTTAGGAGGTCGCATGAAGCATTTGAGAGTTGAGCTGTTCGTTCTTGCAGTTTGTTTTTTGTGGGGTACGCCTTTGGTTGCACAGGAAGATGCGATAGATGGAGGAGCGCTGTATCAGGAGTACTGTGCCAAATGCCATGGACAGGGTTTGACCGGTGGAAACGCGCCCAGTCTGGTGGATGGTGTGTGGATGTACGGAAGAAATCCAGATCGGAATATCCGGTTCGGAATTGCACAGCAGGGGATGCCGGCGTTTGGCGAGGTGCTTTCGGGGGATCAGGTTAAGGCGATTGTGGGATATATTCGTGCAGCCGAAAAGAATGCCGGGGGCTCCAGGCTGCCCATTCCGGATACGTTGTTGACGTATGATTATACGATTGCGGTGGAGAAATGGGTGGAGGGGCTGGAGATTCCCTGGGCGATTGATTTTTTGGATGCGAATACCGCACTGGTGACGGAGCGCCCGGGTGGGCTCCGTGTTGTGAAGAATGGGGTGTTACAGCCGGAGCCGGTGTCGGGTACGCCCAAGGTGTTGCACCAGGGGCAGGGTGGGCTGATGGATGTGGCGGTGGATCCTGAGTATGTGAAGAACGGGTGGATTTATCTGGCGTACAGTCACGAGATTGAAGGGGGAGATGAGGGGGGACGGACGCCGGCGATGACGCGGGTGGTGCGCGGCCGGTTGAAGGGAAATGCCTGGGTGGACCAGGAAGTGATTTACGAGGCACCGCACGAGACGTACCGGACGACGCGGCACCATTATGGATCTCGGATTGTGTTTGACGCTCAGGGGCATCTTTATTTTTCAATTGGTGACCGGGGCGGTAGCGGGCAGGCCCAGGATCTGGACCGGCCGAACGGGAAGGTGCACCGTATTTTTACAGATGGGCGGATTCCGAAAGACAATCCGTTTGTGAACCAGAAGGGCGCACTGTCTACTATTTTCAGTTATGGGCACCGCAATCCGCAGGGGTTGTCGGTTCATCCGGTGACTGGAGCGGTGTGGGACAGCGAGCACGGGCCGATGGGCGGGGATGAGTTGAACGTGCTGGTCGCGGGTACGAATTACGGGTGGCCCGAGATTACGTATGGTCGTAACTATAACGGTACGATTGTAACGGAGTTTGAGCATAAGGCCGGGATGGCCCAGCCCACGCTGTTCTGGCGGCCGTCGATTGCGGTGTGTGGGATTGATTTTTACCGGGGCGATCTGTTCCCGAAGTGGAAGAATCGGTTGCTGGTAGGTGCGCTGGCGTTCGAGGAAGTGCGGCTGTTGGCGATAGAGGGCGACCGGGTGATGTACCAGGAGACGATTTTGAAGAATGCCGGGCGGGTTCGGGACGTGAGCAGTGGAGCGGATGGGGCGATTTACGTGGTATTGAATAACCCCGGAACGGTTCTGCGTTTGACGCCGGTGGTGGAGAAAGAAGAAGGGTTTTAGGAGGACGAGCTTCGCGTTCGGCCGGTTTTTTTAATTTGTTCTCTTGTTTTTTTGTATCCGGAGAGATACATTATGATTGAGGTACGCCAGACCGAGGTGTATTCCCAATGGTTCGACAGTCTGCGAGATCGTCGGGCAAGGGCGAGGATCAATACCCGTATTCGACGTCTGTCTTTGGGGAACCCTGGCGATGTGAAGCCGGTAGGGCAGGGAATTTCGGAATTGCGTATCGACTACGGTCCAGGATACAGGGTATATTTTGTGCAGCGAGGCAATATGTTTGTGCTGTTACTTGCAGGGGGTGACAAGAGTACGCAGAACCGGGACATTCGAATTGCGGTGGATCTGGCGCGTGAGTTAGAGGAGGAATAGATCGTGGCAAAAGTTCAAACCCGCCCGTGGGATGTGACGGAATACCTGAAAACCAGAGAAGATATGGCGGACTATCTTGAGGCTGTTCTTGAAGATGGTGATCCTGGCCTGGTAGCTGCAGCGCTGGGAGATATTGCACGTGCGAAGGGTATGTCAGAGATCGCCCGGGAGACAGGTCTTGGGCGCGAAAGTCTTTATAAGGCGTTATCTCAGGAAGGCAATCCGGAGTTTGCTACTGTACTCAAGGTCGTGCAGGCGCTGGGCCTGCGTTTACAGGCTGTGCCTGCAAAGCCCGTAAACGGTTGAACTGAATCTTATCATTGCTGTTGCTGAGCGACAAAGAGCCGTGTGCTGCGAAGGAAGATGACGCAGTACATGGCTCTTTTTTGTAACGACGGCTGGCGAACATTTTGCAGTGGTTTTCTGATAGAGATTTCAAAAAACTGAGGTCGATTTCCGGAGTAGAGCCTGTTTTGTTCCGAAACAGGTGGGTTTTCGTCCTGGCACGTCTGTTGCATTTATGTGGTACTTCCTGTAGCCGGGATCAGTACCCACTTGAGGCGTGAGGGAATCGATGAATACAAAGTTCAGATACTGGGTGGTATTGTGTGTTGCCGTTCCGGTACTGGGAGGGGTTTTGGGGGGGTGTAACGATCACGCTATGAATTCTACGGAGTTGCAGGTTCTGGGGGTTCCAGATATTGGGAATTTTGTCTGGACGATGAACCGATCCGGGTATGAGCCTGTGCAGTTGATTTTTAACGCGGAAGGATTTCACGGGTACGACGGTTGTAACTGGTTTGGTGGGAGGTATGTGGCGAAGGGGGACAGTATTTTCCCAAGTGATGTGGCGCAGACACAGCGAGGGTGTACGGTTCGGACGTTTTCCATTGGGTATCTGGCAAAACCGTTTCGGTTGCAGGTTGGAGAAAACGAGTTGCGTATTTTTTCTCCGGATGGGACGTTTACGTTCAAGAGTGATGTGACCGGGAGCCTGGAGAATAGCCCGCTGGTTCGAAAATGGGTTTTGAAGGCGTCCACCGATCCGGCGTTCACGGAGGTTCAGGCACAGAACCTGGTTCCTACGCTGATGCTTGGAGAAGACAGGACGTTCAAGATTTCGTGGTACTGTGTTGCGGAAAATTCGTTCGGGTGTGATGAGATTTCAGGTGTTTTTGGGATTGGGGCGAATCGGAAGATTTTGTTTTATCAGGCCGGATGGAAGACCCACGCAGGAGGGCTGGAGTTGGTGGAGAGGATTCTGGAAGCGTCCACTTATACGGTGGAGATGGATAGGTTGATGCTTGCGAATGGTGGGATGACGTATCAATTTTCGGCGGTGAACAGGTAGGTGTTATAGGCGCAGGTGATGTGCAAGAGGTCAGGCGGTGTTCACATTGTCCCGTAGAGGGATGTGAATACCGCCTGTTTTTGTTTCGGTCAAAGGGTTAATTGGAGGATCATGACGTCCAGCCAGCGGTCGAATTTATACCCTACTTCTTTCAGACATCCGACCTCTTTGAAGCCGAATTTTTTCTGGAGCGCGAGGCTGCCAGGATGTTCTGTACATGCACCGCCGATGAGGGTTCGGTGGCCGAGGGTTCTGGCGCGTTTGATGAGGTCATTTAGCAGGGCAGAGCCGATGCCTTTTTGGCGGGCATCTGGAAGGAGGTATACCGATCCTTCTACGGTATGTTTGTAGGCCTGGCGGGGTTTCCAGGGAGAGAGGGCCGCCCATCCTGTAACTTGACCGTCTCGTTCTGCAACAGTTACGGGGTGGGCTGGCGATCGGTCTTTTAGCCAGGTAGTATAGTATTCTTCCGAGTGAGGTTCGAGGTAGAAGGTGCAGGTGGAGTGGGCGATGTAGTGGTTGAAGATGGTTGCGATTTCGGGCAGGTCGTTCGGGGTTGCCAGACGGATTTCAGGCCCGATTTCGGTACTGTTCATAATTCATCCATCATTATAAGTCCTCAGGAGTCAATCCTGTACGTTTGGAAATTCGAGCGAGCATCCGGGGGCCGATTTCATCTCGGTCGTGGAAAGCAAATATAAAATTCGGCCATCCAGGCCGCGACAAAATGCGGTGTGATGTACCAGACTGACGCTTGATAGACCAGCCTATTTTTAATAAAGCTGTCAGAACCTGACGAGCTTTTGTTGAGGGCCACCGATTCATACGGGTCCTGCAAAGACTTCGCCCAGTTCCGGAATTTCCTCACCGTGTTCCAGCCGATCGGCTATTACTCGGAGGGCCAACGCTTTAACTTTTAAAATGGCTTCTTCTTGATTCTGGCCGTAAGCCATTACGCCAGGCAATTCAGGCACTTCTGCAATCCATCTGCCATCTGCTTCTTGCTCCAGTTCTATCTTCATAATTTATGTTCTCCTGGCCTCAGATATACCCCGATCTCTCGCCACTAAAAGAGTTTTCTAAAACGGATGTCTCTCTCTTACCAAATTCTACTCAAGAGGTCAGCCTATGCCAAAATATATCCACCCTGTTGAGACAAGGCAAGAATAGATTGTTCGGTTGCGGTGGATTGTGACTCTACATCTGTCGAGGTCTAAAGAAGGCTGTCCAGTACTTCGGCGCGTCGGATGCTTTCACGCCAGGATTCTTCGGGAGAGTCTACATCCCATCTGGCCCAGATGACGGCCAGGACGATGCCCCATTTGATGATGCGTTCGCGGGGGATATCCAGTTCTTCGGTCAGAATTTCTGTACGGCGTATGTCGATTTCTTTTCGGTCCCGTCCTTCGCAGGATGCGTCCGGGTAGTTGGCCAGAAATGCACCCACTTCGTATCCGGGATCACCGAAATACCCTTTGGGATCGATGATGAGCCAGGGTTCGCGTTCTGCGCTGAGGATGTTCCAGTGGTGGAGGTCGCTGTGCAGGAGAACGGTTTCTGTGCTTGTGGCCATCAATTCATCGTAGAGTCTTTCTGCGCGGACGACCCATTTTTCCGGGAGCGGGTCTGTGGTTCCATTGGATCTTTCGCGCAATCTGGTAAAGCCGTCTATTTCGTACACGGTGGGTCGAAAGTTGTGTTCTGAAGGTACAGGGCGCCGGAACACTTTCATCATGTGAGCCGCAATTCGGGTATTTTCTTCGTCATCAGGATACATTCCGAGAGGTGTACCTGGCAGGGCGCGTTCGAGCATGAGGGTGCCCAGTTCTTTGTCATGGTCGAGAAGTTTGACCGCGCCATGTCCGTTGCAGAGTTGGAGGGCAAGGCATTCCCGGCTTTCGTTTCCTTGTCGTTGAGAAGGAGAGCCGATTTTGAGGATTACTTCTGTGCCGTCGGAACGCGTGGCCGGTGCGATGTAGCAATAGGACATCTGGGCGTATGCTTCTGTCAGAGGGGCGCCGATACGGAGATTCCAGCGTTTTGCACACGTGGTGACGATGTCTGGAAGCTCTGCGATCCAATCTGCCCATTCTGGATTTTTAGATAGGGTTTCCGGGATCTGTATGGACATGCGTTTTTACCTCTTTGAAATGCGATCCTGCGATATTGTCAACCGTCACTCAACCGCCGTACTTCCAGAAACGCTGCAATATGCTGTGGTACTACTGCCCACCCCTGCGGTCGTCCCAGATAATAGGCGTCTTCACTTCCTACACCGGTTCCCCGGCAATTTGCCGCCAGTCCCCGTCGCCAGTAAAACCGCTTGATCCCTTCCCAACCTTTCAACGCCATGGGTTCGAATGCGTCCCGGTCAAGCCACCCTTCCCGGATGCACCGCCCGTACACATAGGTGATTCCGCTCGTACCCGAGCTTTCCAGCCGCGCCGACGGATGGTCTATCACGTTTCTCCACAGCCCTGTCTCCGCATCCTGATACCGTTTTAATGCGGCTCCCACTCGTTCGATTAAACTCAGGATTTGATCGAAGGCAGGATCAGTCCGTTGCATTTCTTCCAGCATATAGATCATTCCGTAAAGCGCGTGTGTCTGCCCACGGGCCCACGCCTGTCCAACTGCCTGTCCATCCCGAGTACAGTGCGCGATCAATCCGTCTTCCCGGATGTGGTATTTTCCCACGTGGTCCACAAGGCGAATGGCTTCCTCCAGATATTTTCTGTCTCCTGTCGCACGGCTTATTGCTGCAAAGGCCGGGCCGTGCATGTGCAGTGCCTCCGTCCAGATCACTTTGCGCCGCACGGTTGTTTTTGCTGTTGACAACCCCCGGAGTCTGGTCCAGTCCTGGTTCGGCATTCCCGGTTCTTTGTTGTTGAAGCCCAGGCCTCGGATTCCCAGCGGATCGTCTACAAATCCCACTCCCGTTACCACTCCCATCTCCCGGGGCCTGCCGGCGATCACTTCGTCCAGCAGGGTCCGTGCTTTCTCCAGAGGCTTCCGATCTCCGGTCTGGTCAGCATACCACGCGGTGGCAAAATATCCGCTCAACGGATCGTGAGATTCCGGGATCGGCATGTTTTCACAGGACTCCCGCACCGCGTTCAGCAATACCTCCCGTACATCTTCATGTCCGGCCTGTACGAATGCGAGAGCAGCCTTCCACCAGTGCAGCATAAATTCTCCCCACTTGCGGGACCGCTTTACACGTTCGATCACACTTGCTTTCATATCCGCCAGCATCTCTTCTTCAGGCCGGTCCAACTGCACCCGGTCCAGCCCTGGATGTCTCCTCGTCAATCCTGCGAGTGAGATCATATTGTATGCCAGGTTGGTTGTGTACAGGTCGATGACCAGGTTGGGATTGATTGCCATTGGAGACACCATTTCTCCCAGTGGATTCTCTATGCTGAATACGAATCCTGCTCCCCGGGCATATGTCTCCAGCCGTTCTCGCGATTCTGAGTTAGACAGTACAGCCTGAAGCGCCTGTTCGTCCAGCACTACGGCTTTGTATCCTTCCAGATTCTCGGGCAAATCCCTGGGCAATTCCTGCGCTTTGTTGAATTCCAAAAAAATTCCCTGCTCCAGAAGCTGAGACACAAATGATTGTATCAATGCATCATCCGGCCCCCGCTTTGAAATCACTGCCACCTCTGACCGCTCTCCTGCCATGGAGTGCTCTCCTCTGTTTGTTGAGATTCATCGAGTTTTATTTAAAGAGAATCAGTTTTCTAAAATATCCAGGCAAGATTTGAACCG
>JAQCGA010000043.1 GCA_027619145.1 bacterium
GGTTTTTATGGAATAAGGACGCATAGAATGGCGTCGCCTTCAATATAGAAATTTTTGAGGACGGCTTCTTCATGGAATCCGCAGGCTTTGTAGAAGGCGCGGGCGATGTTGTTACGAGCTTCGGTGAGGAGCCAGATGCGGCGGAGTTTGTGTGGGTTGTGGGGGCGGACTTCAATTCTGCTCCATCGCCGGTTCCGAATTTTCCTCCGGTGATTTGTGCCCAGTAATAATACTGTGTTCGGTTGGGCCTGGAGGGGAATTCAACGATGGCTGCCAGAGGGCCGAGCTGGATGTGCAGGCCGAGTTCTTCACGGGTTTCGCGGATTGCGGCTTCTTCGATGGTTTCACCTTCTTCAACCTGTCCGCCTGGAATCAGGAAGTATTCTTCATTCTCTCGGACGCGTTTGATCAGGGCGATCCGATTATTTTGAATGAGGATCACAGCTCCACGAGGCATGGGCGACTCCTTACTGCAGAGAACCCCGTTAGATAATTTATCTCACGGGGTCTTAATATTGCAAACAATCCCTGGGACCGCTGGGCGAACTTATTGCGGATCACGTGGTTCGTGATGTAGGCGAAATCTATGTGCCGCGAACCCAATCGGCTAAACGTGAGTAGATTCGGCTGAGTCGTTCTTCAGGCAATGTGCCAATAGCTCCTTCGAGAAGATCGCCTGAAACCACGGCAAGACGGGTCAAACGGATCAGGCTGGTATATTTCAATCCTGTCTGTGAAAAATTCGAGTCTGTATCACGAATGATCTCATCGAATCCAGGAACTTCCTGGTGCAGTTGAGAAGAGATCATACAAATAAGCCAGTCGCCGTGTGGACCGGGTAAAGAGCGCAAAATAAGTGCAGGGCGTAGTTTTCCGACAATTTGATCGGTCTGTCGAAAAACAAACAACGTGATCTGACCCTGCTGAATCATCGAAAAGATTCCTTAATGTCTGTCTGGGTATAGGGCGAATCTTCATCTTCCATCCCACGCATTGCGGATGTTAGAGACAATTCAGTCCACATAGTATCTTCTTCACGATCCTTCGGTAATTCGCGTCGTGACTTAAGGAATTCGACAAAATTAAGAACCTCTTGTTGTATCGGCTCCGGGAGTGAATGTGCTGAGCAACTTTCTCGACAGTTGTCATCGTGGAATCCTCAATTTATACAAGTGACTGATTTTTCGTATGGTTTTATAAAAAATAACACGGATCGCTAGCATAAACAAGGGGATTATCAAATACGTTTGCTTGATGGTTTTTCTGGTCTTGGAGCTGTCAGGCATTTTCCTATAACTAACCCCGGTAAGCCTCTGGCTTTGCCGGGGGACCAAAAGAGTTTGACTTATCTCACGGGGTCTTATATTGCAAAACATCCCTGGAACCGGTGAATGAACCTATCGCGCATAGCGTGGTTCGTGTTGAGCGTCTTGTTAGACCCATTCAGGTGTTTGTCAGGTTCCTGCTGGTTTTGTCAAAATATATTCTCGAAGTGCTCGATTGACGGCTTCGGAGTCGGGAAAATTTTTATGCAGGTCAGGGTCAATCAGGACGATGTTTGTGCCCTCGCGATACTTTTTTGTGTACTTACCACGGACACCTGATTTGATTAAGTCCTCCGGGTACTCACCTTTAAGGGCATCATGTTCGCTGCTCATATGCTCTCCTCTCTCGAGGGGTCATCTTTCACGCCGTTTCTTTTTGCGGGAAACTTAAGATATTACCCGCAAGTTTGCTGTTATGTGATGTGCCTGCTGGGGTGGGGTGCGGCCTTGCCACGGATGGCAAGGCCGCTGCAACCAACAGACGCAGAAAGAAATTCCCGCTGAATAAAACAATTCAGCGGGAATACATGCATTCTGATCAATTACAATCGCTTGGACCCTTTGGTTCGCTGATCTAACCATCGTTGAAAGGAACGTTGACTTTCACCGGACGGTTTACCAAGAAGCAAACCTTCCACACTGATATCCTCGTCGAGATCCGGCCAGTGAATCCCTTCACCGTCTCCGATTAACCTCCAGTGATTACGCTCCTCCGGCGTCCCATGAACAAGCCGGGGAAACCAGAGTAAGGAGACTGAGATACTGCGTCCATCCGTGAAATCAACAGTCAATGTGTCATCTGTAACAAAAACATTTTCAGCTTTTGCAACTCCGCGATCAGCCTTCAAAGTATTCATTCCAACCTCGCAACAAAATTTCCTGGTTATCCCTCACCATTTTTTGAATCCGAAGAATTTCAGCCCGGTTAAAGCCTTCGCTATTTTGTAAACGAATTGGATCCAGCCAAAATTTGGCCTTCTTACTTTCACGCTCTGCATGAATATGAGGTGGTTCATCTCGATCACTTGAATAAAAGAAAAATCGATACGGGCCAACGTAGTGTACAGTAGGCATAGTTTATACAGGGCTGAAAGGTAAGATTCATTTTACAGGATCAGACAATCTCATACCGATTTATGTTTCAAGTGAGAGTTTTCTTTCGAAAATACGTTCTGGTTGGCGATCCCCTAGAATATACGTTACTCACAGTGTACATCAAGTGAAGTTGTCATATTTTTAACATATCAGAATAGTGGGTGTCCCACGGTAACCAGAGTCTCGGCAACCTGGCCGAAGGGTTGTTCGCCGACGGTGAGGGAGAGGCCGATGGGTTGACGGCGGCAGTGGGTACCTTTTGGCGGCGTGAGGGTGATGCGGATGTCTGCTTGTTCCCGGGGACCCAGGTTGTATTCGACGGGGTCGGATTTCCAGCCGTCCGGCGCGACGAGTTCGATGTGGGCTTTTTGTGTTGAGGGGAAAGGGTTGATGATCCATCCTTCGAATTCGATGGTTCGAGCTTCCGAGAGACGGACCTGGTAGGGTTTGAGTTTTCCGCCCTGGGATTCGGGGCCGAAGTGGACGTCATCTTCTCCGAGGGTCATCAGGCCGAGGTGGACTTCGTCGAAGGCGTGGGCGGCTTCTTCGATGCGGTCGTACCAGGCGTTGTCTGGACGGTAGGGTCGGGTGTGGCCGGTGAGGACGAGGTCGGGACGGAAGGCTTTGAGGTGTTTCAGGGTGTCTTTGTAGCAGCCCAGATCCAGGCCGTTTTTGTAAACGTGGTTGGTAAAGGGTTGGGCGTCCGGGCCGTAGGCTGCGCCGTCGGGATCTCGGAAGAAGATCTGATCTCCGGTGTGGGCCACGCGGGTGCCATCGATGTTCATGCAGATGAGGGTGGAAAAACGGGTGTGGCCGGACATGGGGTGGAGGGTGAAGGTGATATCTTCCCAGGTGATGGGTTCGCCGCAGGGGAGTTTTTTGGCCACGTGGATGGGTTCGTGCCAGAGGCATGGACGGTCGTAGCGGGGTGGATTTTCCAGGAGGTCGGCGAAGAGTTCTCCGGCCCAAACTTCGGTTCCAAAGCAGCGCTGGAGCATGGGGATGCCGTTGACGTGGTCGTCGTGAAAATGGGAGACGAGTACGGTGTGGATGCGGTCTGCACCGAAATGTTTTTTGAGGCCGTCCATGCCGTGGAGAAACGGTCTTCGGTTGGAGAGGTGTTGTTTTTGGGGCGAGAGATACGCGGCGGTGTTGTAGCCGTAATCGATGGAGAGGATGTTGCCGGATGCGCCGATGATGAAGTGGGTCTGGGCGTTGGCGTGTTTTGAGCGGTAGAGGCGAGGCAGGACTTCTTCAATATCGTCGGGATCGGGATCTTTGAACTGCTCGGCAAGGCCAGGCTGGATGTTGTCGAGTTTGCGGAGGTTGGCCCGGAGAGCGTTTACGGCGTCTGTGGGATCGTCTGCGGGTTCGCCCAGGCTGGGCAAGATGCGGTCCGGACGGGCGTTGAGCAGGCGGCCCGCAGATTTCCAGAGGTTGACCGCGCCGGTGAGGTCGTTGTAGTTGTACTGAAGAGGCGCCAGACGGCCGGTTCGACCGTGGCCGCATACGGTTTCACCCACGAAGGCGAGGCGGCGACCGTTAAGGGTGACGATGTAGGAGACAGCACCCTGGGTTTGTGCGGGTGTGGGGACGACTTCCCAGTCCAGTCCGGCGAGGTGGCGGGTTTCATAATCCATCATCCAGCCCTGTATAGGCAAGGGGCGCACTGGGGAGAATCGGTCCCACCGGTTGTCGTAGAGGTTCCAGATCTGGCGTTCGCGGAAGTGCTGGTCGGGGTCCAGGAGGTAGTCCTGTTCCCAGTAGGGTCCAAGGACGGTTGCGCCGGCTTCGTGGAGACGGATGGCACCGTCTGTGTGATCGCGAAAGTGGTGGGTGAGCAGGAGGACGAGGTCGCCGTTGGGGGTGAGTTCGCTCAGGTGATCAGCTGCAAGTCCGGTACCCGCGTTGATGAGGACGATCCCTTCCGGGCCGCGAACGGCGTACACGTTGCAGCTGTCCCGGAAAACGTAGAGGTTGTCTTCGAGTTTTTCCCAGGCGGACATAGAGGGTTCCTGTCGTAATGAGGTTGATTGGGGGGATGTTGTGATGTTGTGTTGAAGAGCACGGGGGTGACCCCCCGTGCTGTGATTACGAAGTCCGCCTCCGGCGGCCTAATAGCCCGGCTTGTCCGGGCTTTTTATTCCTAGTGAGGAGATTCATCTTCTCGCGGTCTCAGAACCCGTGGTTCGATCATTCGTTGATATATTGTGCGATGAGTTCCGCGAACAAGCCTCCCTGGGTTCGCAGGTTTTCGGGATCGCGGCCATTGGTGTGGACGGAGAAGAAGTCCCAGAAGTCATAGTCCTGCTGGAGATAGGACTCGAAGATGGTGAGCTTTCTAACCCATGGAACGGCATCGAGTACATAGGGGTTCCAGTCCCCGTCGAGGCTTTCGGGCCGGCCTTTGGGCAGGAGTTTGCGGAGCTTTTTGTCGAAGATTCTGAAGTCCCAGACCGGTGGGTTATCATAGGCCTGTCCGCCGTGCAACTTGCCGATTAACCGGATGTGAGCCGGTTGATGAATCCTTCCAGGGCAACATTGGAGGTGGGTTCATCGCCGTCTTCACGGCAGATGAACATGACGAGTTCACGCGCATCGGGATTCGAGGTCACGGTGACCAGGGGCAGGTCGTGACCGTTTCGGGTCTGGCCGAGGGACTCGACGGTTATGGCCGGATGGTCTTGGATCGTTTCCAGGTAGTTCCGGAGGTCCGTATAGGTGTACGGGATTGTGTAGCAGACGTAAACCTGGTCCTGGGTGAACCTCTGCCTGAAGGAGACGGTGTTGGGCATTGTGATATAGGCTGCCGCGTGGTCAAAGTGACGCCAGGTCTTTCCGTCGTAGCTGTACCAGGGGTTCCGGCAGCTGTAATCGGGATCTTCCGGATTCCCGGTGTCCCGGACCGCCCACCGATTTGCCCGGCCTCTGGGCGTAAAGGTCAGGTTGAAGGTAATCTCCCGGTTCATGCAACCGCGCACCCTGAAATGGGTCCAGTAGGCGGTATCCGGCCTGAGGCCGATCTGGTACCAGTCTTCGGCGATTCGGGTGACCTGCCCGAGACTGGCGTTCTCGAAGTCGGCATCGAAGGTGATCATTTGTTCCTCCCCGGGTGTGTTTTAGGATTTGTCCAGAAATAAGCTCCCGATTTACCGACCCTTATCCCTCGATACGCCCTTCGGGCTAGGGAATTCCCGCGTCCCTGAGTAGCAGGCTCTGCCTGCGTATCGAAGGGCCGGGTCCAGAAAAACGGAAGATCATTTTTAGGCAGACCCTTATGACGGGCAGAACGAGTTTGGGTGGGAGAATTTCTGCCAGCACCTTCGTGTGATATTACCCAATAGGTTTATATTTTTTATTTCAGGTATGTATCCTTGACCGCAATTTTCCCATCCCGGAAGGTGAAGATGTCGCAGCCTCGCTCTTCGACTACCGTGCCGTCTTCCGCATCGGTGCCTGAGAAGACCCATTCGGATACGCCACGGTTGCCGCTGACGAAATGGGTATCGTTTTTCCAGCGAGCATTGGGGAATGCCTCGAATACGGAGGTAAATGCTTCGCGCACGGCTGTGGAGCCTTCGGCCCTTGTTCCGCTGGAGGAGATGAATACGCCTTCTTCGGACATGTGCGCCATTAGTGTGTCAATATCGTGTTTGTTCCAGGCATCGGCGAAGGCCTTTAGAAATGGCACAGTGGGCATGGAGGCTCCTTTGTTTCTGGATATTTTTGAGGGCGAGGTTTTATTCGAAGAGAAATGGGGTTCCGGAAAGTCGTTGCTCGTAATGTTGGCAGAGAGATGGGATCTGGTGGAAGTCATACCCTGGATCGTTGACCCACCAGGAGAGGTGGTATAGTTGAGATAAAATGAAGTAGTCTTCGATTGTCTGCAAAACTGGGAGCTTGTAGGTCTGGGCGTAGGTTTCTATAAATTGGTGTCTGAGGTCCGAGGTTAATTGTGTGAGGGTCCATGCGATATCGTGTGTAAAGGAGCCATAGCCGGAGTTGTCGAAGTCAATGAGTAAGAAGTGTCCTTTGGGAAGTGTTTTCATGAAGGTTTCGTTGCTTTCTCTAACCATGCTGGGAGATGGAGGATGAGATTGTTCATGACCTTTGCTGTATTGTGTACATAAACCTGCACGTTGCCTTCGTAGGCTTCTCCACTTTCATTTCCTACCAGGTCTGTAACGCCGCGCAAGATGAGACATCTGACTTTATTCTGGTTCGATACCCAGGCAATTGCGCCCGATTCCCAATCTCCTGCTACTGCATTGTAGGTGGACTTTAGATCTGGGATATCTTCTGCAACGATGTCGCGATCTGCGGATACAAGAAGGGTTCTTGTTACGGGTTGAGGATACGGTTCCTGGAACCAGGTTAGATCTATTTCAGTTGCATAATGTCCAATGGATTCCTGAGCATCCAACATTTGTTCGATGATGTCATAGACAATGGTTCGCTCTACCAGGACGATTGTATCTTTGGTTATCGTTCCTTCAAATCCGCCGCAGGTGCCCAGGTTGAGGACAAGATCTGGAGACCAGTGGTCGATGGCATATTGGGTGGAGGCCGCTGCTGAAATTTTGCCCCAGCCACCCTGGAAAAAGAAGGTCGATTGTTGAGTACCTGCGATATCGAAATGAGTTTCAAACCATTGTCCGTAAGGAGAGATTTGGAATTTAGCATTCGGGAAAATCGTTCTGATCACTTCCCATTCGATATCGGCTGAGATGATGATTACGACGGAGGATGACATAACGGACCTTGAGGAAGTCTGTGGCGACGGTTTGTGTGAAATGGATGTTGCTGCGTTTCTTTATGAAGCCGTTCTTATTTTTGGACTACCCAATAGGGCGTTGTTAAATCGCTTGATCCTGCATAGGGAGCGCCGTCGTGTGAGCCATAGACCTGCCACTCGCTAAATCCTGCGAGACGTAAAAGGAGCTGGAATTCATCTTTGTAGATCCAGCGTGAATGTAGCGGTACTTCATGGCGCTTTCCATCGTAGGCAAATACCCAGTAAATCGTCTCGCGTTGTTCGCCCAGGTCAATTCTGGTTTTATGTGTGACCTCTATGGGTAACCCGGTCTGCGGGTGCTCGAATTCGCCGAATTCTTCTTCGACGAGTGGGTGACGAAGATTTTTTAGCAGATCTTTATCCAGGGATGGAATGTAGAAATTGAGCAACAAATGTCCGCCTGGTTCTAAGTGCGCATGAATATTTTTCAGACAAGCGATTTGCTCCTCTTGAGTAGATATGAGCATAAAGGCAGAGGCTGGTACAAGGATGGCGGCGAAGCGTTGTTCGTATTTGAAGTTGACGAATGTTTGTTGGCTGACGCGAGGGATTACCTCGTGTACCTCTTGCTCGCTGGCTTTTTGGCGTAACTGTGCGAGCATTTCTTCGCTGATATCGAAACCCCAAATGGAGTGGCCGAGTTTGGCCAGGCGTAAGAGGATAGAACCCGTTCCGCAGGACGCCTCCAAGATTGGCCCTTTGATGTGCTGTAGCTGGTCGCGGTAAAATTGGAATTCGCGTTCGTGGACGTTGCGGCGACCTCCACGTTCATTCCACTGATCATAGACGATTCCCCACCATTCGCTTTCATAGTTTTCTTCACTCAAAAATCTATCTCCCATATTTCACCCACAGTGGCTTACGATCCCCAGGATGAATTTTTGTACTCATCTTCAATCAATCTCTCAATCAGTGATAGAAATTCCCGCAGCGTTTGGCTGGTGTCAGCGGGAATAGATCCGAATTGGGCCGTATAGACCTGCTTTCGGCTCCCATTCACTTGAGCCCCGGCAGGAAGGCCGGTCGACGGATTCCAACAGGTTCGCCATCGAATTGGTCACTGAGATTTCTAACAGGTTCTCGCCCGCGCTCAGGACCTGGTCTATACGGAAACGGTATGGCCCCCAGCTTCTTCGACCGATTTCCTGGCCATTGATCCGCAGTTCGGCGACGCAACGGATGTTACCCAGGTCCAGCCAGATGTCGTTATTGACTGATTCAAACCGAACCTTTCGCCTGTACGTGAGTGAACCGATGTAACTCTTCATTCCGAAGGCGGCCCAGCCACCTTGCGTAATCCGAGTGCGGGGCGTTCGTAAAAGCGGAATGCCATCGTCATCGGTGTCGTCATAGAAATCACCGATCAATGCGATCGGTTCCAGGCAATCGGCCCCGAACTTCCTGGCCATGCCAACGTCGGGGTGATAGTGATCGTTGATTTTGGTCTTTACCGCTAGAATATTGAGTCCAGGCGCGGCTCTATCGGAAATGGCGAACCGGGTATTCGCATAGTCCCACAGCGTGTATGGGTCAGGTTTGCAGATTCTCTCTCCGTTCAGGTAGACCTCGAAGAAGTCCGAATTGTCCAGAACAACCGCAAGATCCTCAGGGCGGTGTTCCGTTCGGAACATGCATTTGTACCACACGAATTTCGACTCCGCCGGATTCAACAGAAATGGCAATCTCCCTCGCTCCAATCCTGTCCAGGTCTCATCGGGCGTCCCATCCTGCCATCGCTCGTCCACGCCCACATTCTGCGGATCCAGCCTGATCACGGGCGTGAGCCTGGCGATATTGGGATCTTCCCTGATCACGTCCCATTCAACCCGTCCCAATGACCGTTGCTGCCAAACGGTGCTATAGGCCAGTGTCGGTGGACTGTGGAAAGGGGACACGCCGATATCGAACCCAAAATGATACTCGCCAGTGACGGGGCATGGTTCATCACTCGCCAGGAGGATGAACCCCTCTCCTGGCGACAGGCGCAATCGCAATGCCGAATCGGATACCGAGGCATTCGCCACGGAGTAGACCTGGCCGTCATCGGGGCTCCACAGCGTCAATGGCTTGTGGGTTCGCAATTCGGCGCGGACATTCGCTTCACGTTCGCCCATGTTGACGATGTGGAATAGATCCCTATCGCCAGAACGCCGCCGGACGAGCAGGACCTCCTCGGCGCCTACCCCCGTCAGTCGGGCCGCGGGAGATTCGTTTAGTACACAGTCCAGGGACTCCATGATCAGTTCCCATGAGTCATCGCGATCCGTCTCAATGTGGGTGACATTGGGCAAGGTAAGGATTTCCAGAGTGCGTGCTTGAACATCGAAGCCTTCATCAATGGAAATCGACGGCAGAGCGCCCAGAAAGATCACCTGGCCTCCGGCCACCGCGAAGTCCTTCAGCTTCTCGAATACATCCAATGAAAGGGCGTGTGCGGCTGGAACAACCAGAGTTGCCAATTCCAGATCGCCGACATGAGCATGGCTGTCTCTCAGGAGAGCGTCTTGCCAGATTTCCTCGAAGACGATTTCCCAGTCCCAACGTCCTCTCGTCAACGCCTCAGCCGCATTCTGGCAAATGCGATTTGTCTGGGTCAACATCCGGCAATCCAGATCATTTATCCCAAAGCGCTTGCCCCGTTCGCATTTCAACACCTGTGCAGTGAGTGCCGGGTGTAGTAAACCGATCCGGGCAGGTATCCTGCCAACGGTGGCCATCAAAGAGGATCGCCCCGCTGACTCTGCGAAATCGCGGTAGTGTTTCCACCAGGGAGTCGTGAAATGTTTGGATCCTATTGCGCGCTTGCGAAAGCTATCGAAGGAGAGCCTCAGCGTGTTGTCGTTGATCAGGTTGATCCCCAACGCCGTCAGCCAATGAGCTTGGATCATATGGTCTTCAGGGGCGACATTGAAAGGCAACGCACCGTAGGCCTCGCACATGACTCGCGCCGTATTGTTGAAGCGCGCTGTAGCGGCAGCGAGCCGAATTGCCAAAATCAGGCCTGCCGGTGAATAGTGCCTTCCTCGATAAGGATCCTCATCCTCCCTGTACGCCGGAGCTACGCCGTAGTTGCTCTGCCCCTCCAGCAAATCTGATCCGGGGATTGACATATGCCGCCTGACCGGCCAAACACCGCCCTGACCCTCTATTTCCTGTTCGGGGCTCTCCTCGCCGAGAAGATGTCCGGTGAAATCCACGCCACATTCCGCGCACCAATTGTTTATTCTGCGCAGGTGTTCCCCCAGTTTCTCGCCGACCAACTGCCAGTACGTGCCCCGGATCTTGAACCGCTTGGGAGAGTTGGAGACAAGTATATGAGGGAAACAGTTCTCCAGGGAGTCGCCATAGCGTTTCGCGAATTCACCAGCTATTTCCTGATTGTAGTGGAGTCCAGAGACTCTGGGCTCGTCGTGGAAAAAGCCGCATAGCGTTGTTCCGAAGTACTGCTTCATCCGTTCGAAATAGGCCTCATGGGTCATTTCCATGAAAAGCCTGGAGGCATCTTCACGCAGCAGGTCGGTGTAGCCATTTCCTTTGAGGTCTTTGCGCCACAGGACTCCGCTGTTGCTTACCCATTTTTGATGGGCGTGACCTTGACTCAATACCAGGATGCTCTGTTCCGTTTCCGCATCGTTTGTCCAACGTACCGTGGTTTTGTCGTCTGCGCTCCGAATGTCGACGTTGGGCTCCTCGACCATACTGGCACCGTTGACACGCCACGCCTTCCAAAACTCACGCTGAATGACCACCTCTGCCGTGCCACCTGGTGCGATCGGACCGGAGATTGTTGCCTCGATTGCATGGATAGCGTATTCAGGATGAAGATCCGTCAATTTTCCGGCACACGAGCCATTGGGCCAGTCATAATCGTCGTAAATCCATACGGTCATTCCCTTCTTCCGGCAATACGCGAGGGTCTTTTCGACGATATGAAACCATGCTTCAGAGAGATACTCTATTTCCATCCCGAACACGGGGAAGATGAAAAAGGAGCGGAGACCTTGTTCATACATTGTATCGACACTTCGATAGACTTCGCTTTCTGAACACCTGCCGGTGTAGCAGAGCCAGGGCACCGGGCGGAATTCATCTGGCGGGGTGGCGAACATCCTTGCCAGTGTGGGATTGGGAAGTTTATCTTCCGTGTTAAATTGAGACCAGAGCGCCATCTTCGGTTGCCTCCTCTGTGTGTGCCGGTGTTAATCCCTACCCCGTCATCTGCACTCCCTTCGTTGCCATTCTCTCCATCTGTCTGCTTCTCACCCACTTGCTCTCCCTTACGCACAATAAGCGTTTCACCCAGACAAGCCAATGCAACGAAGGCAAGGTGCAACGCTTCGTAGGCTGTTGTCTGTCGCCGCAGACTCATGGAGGGGAACCGCTACTTTATCTGAGGAAGCGGCGGCGTGTCCTCGACAATTTTCTGTGCTTCCTCCGTTGAAATTCCGTCCAAAGGAGTTGAGAAGACCTTCTTGTGTATTCGTTTTCTAGGAATTCTTTCCCGCCGATCAACCTTTCTCCTCAACGCGTTTCTGCATGGGATCGTAGCCGACAGTGAGTGGGAGTTCGACGAGTTCACCCAGGCGGGCGGATTCGTGGATGGCCATGAGCAGTTCGGTGGTGGCGCGGCCTGTTTCTCCGGTGCTGCGGTGTTCGGGGCCACCTTCGAGCCAGGCGATCATTTCACGGGTTTGTTCGATGAAACCCTGGTTGGGTTCTTCGCGGATTTCGGTGAGGCCGGTTTTGTTGTAGAGGTTTACGCCCTGGATGAAGGTTTCCAGGCTGCCTTCGGTGCCCACCACGCGGAAGCGGAATCCGTCTTCAAGTACGCGTTCGCCCATTTCGAGCATGGCGCGGGTGCCGGTTTTGAAGGCGATGAGGCCCAGGCCGGATTCTTCGGCGGGAGAGGATTGGTAGAATTTATCTCCTTTGCGGGAAGCGTGACCCATAACCCAGTCCGCATCTGGATCGCCCAGGAGGTAACGCATCAGGTCCACAATGTGGGTTCCGTTGTCCACGATGCAGCTGGTGAGATAACACCAGACCAGGCGTGGTTCGCCAATGGCTCCCTGCGCGATGAGGTCGCGGGCTTTGTTGAAGTTGGGGTTTTGCCGGTGACGATGGGCAATGACGAGTTTGGTGCCACTTTTTCGGCAGGCGTTGCGCATGGCATCTGCATTGTCCAGGCCCAGACACATGGGTTTTTCGCAGAGTACGGCTTTGGCCCCGGCTGTGGCGGCGGCAATGGTTTGTTCGGCGTGGGCTTTGGGGTAGGTGCAGATGCTGACGAGGTGGATATTTTTTTCTTTTTGGAAGAGGTCTTCGTGGGAGGCGTACCGACCGGGAATGTTGAACTCGTCGCAGACTTTCTTCAGGTTTTCCGGGTTGATGTCGCAGGCGGCAACCAGCTCTACATTTCCCTGTTCCAGATAGGCTTTTGCGTGGCGGTAAGAGATGCCGCCGCATCCGATGAGGGCGGCGCGATACTGGGTAGACATTTGAAAATCCTCCAGAGGATTTAATAGGGTATGCCCCGCCGTGCTGTTGGCCTCCCCCTCGCCCGCATTCGCGGGGGGGGGGGCCGGGGGGTGAGGGCTCGTAATTTTGCTTGAAACTGCCGATCTTTTGGGATACCATGTGCAGGGTACGATAGGGATATTTCTGGGGAAACACAAGCGCGGATTGTAGAAAAAGGGGTATTAGAATGAAGATTACGCAGATTGAGGTACTTCCGCTGCGGGTGCCGTACGAGGATCGGATTCGGAAAATTTATTATCATTTTGAGATGAAGGAAGAAGTGACGGTGTACCGGTTCCATACGGATACGGGGTTGGTGGGTCTGGGGGAGAATGGGGGGGCACCACTTCCGAAGGCGGCGCTGGATGCGTACATTGGGACGAATCCGTTTGACCATGTGATGGGCAAGGGGTTGTTCCACCTGGATATGGCGTGTTATGATTTGATGGGCAAACACCTGGGGTTGCCAGCCTGGAAGTTGATGGGGCAGCAGGCCCGGCAGTGGGTGTCAATGGGCTGGTGGATGCCGAGCATGTCACCGGAAGGTTCTGCGGCGGAGGTGGAAGTGGCGGCGGCACGGGGATACCGGGGGTTGAAGTGCAAGGCGCGCGCGGTTTTT
>JAQCGA010000044.1 GCA_027619145.1 bacterium
CGGACCCATCTGGATAACAAAGTGACAACAACCCGGGTGGCGGATAAAGCGGGGGTGCCGTCGGTGCCCAACGTGCTGGCCCGGGTGGAAAGTTACGAGAACCTGCGGGAGGTCTCAAAATCCCTGGGAGACGATCTGGTGATCCAGACGCCATTTGGAGATTCGGGCCATACGACGTTCTTTATTTCTACCCGGGAAGACTGGGACAAGCACGCCGAGGAGATTGTAGCGGAGTCTGAGGTTAAGATTATGAAGCGGATCCGGTGCCGGGGGTCTGCGATTGAGGCATGTGTGACGCGCCACGGTACTCTGGTGGCCCCCCTGATGACCGAGCTGGTAGGGTTCCGGGAGCTTACCCCGTACCGAGGAGGATGGTGCGGAAATGAAATTTTCCCCGATGCGTTTTCGAAAAAGATTCGCGCCAAAGCGCGTAAGGCCACGGAGGCGTTCGGAAATGCGTTGAAGGAGGAGGGGTACCGGGGTTATTTCGAGCTGGATTTTCTGATTGATGAAGATTCCGGGGAGCTTTACCTGGGCGAACTCAATCCGCGGGTGACTGGTGCCAGTTCGATTACCAACCACGCGGTATTTGCCCTGTCGGATGCCCCGTTGTTTCTGTTCCACCTGCTGGAGTGGTTCGATGTGGAGTATGAGTTGAGTGTACGCCAGATCAACCAGCGCTGGGCGCGGGAAGAGAATATTGATTCGTGGAGCCAACTGGTCATCAAGCATACGGAAGACACGGTGGAAATATTGACCCGGGCACCGCAGACAGGGATCTGGAAAATGGACGATGCCGGGGAGGTGTCGTTTTCACGATTGGATTCACATCGGCGGGCTGTAGAGAGCGAGCAAGAAGCGTTTTTTCTGCGGATCAGCGATGTGGGAAATTACTGGTATGAAGGGGCAGACCTGGGGATTCTGGTGACCCGGGGCCGATTGATGACCGATGATTTCCAGTTGAACGAACGGGCAAAGGCCTGGATTCGTGGGATTCGATCGCAGTTCGAGGCCCGCGACCCTGATGTGATCCCCACTCCGGCGGCGCCAGCCATCGAAGTGGGTCAGTTCAAGATCCTGTAATATGCCTCTGACGTTTACTTCTTTGCGCGAAGATGACCCCGGCCCCAGGTGGCAGGCCCTGTTTGAGGCTTCCTGGCCTGGTTATAAGGCCTGGTTTCTGTCCGAGGGGTATCGGGCCCGGCCCGGGTATCTTACCTGCCTGATGAAGCTTCAGGAACATATGCCCGAACTGATTCCCCTTTATGAACGCCTGGTGAGTCTGGCAGGTGGGAGCGATGTGGCGGCGCGGTTTTTGAGTATGTACAGTCCGCCGCCTTATATGACGGGGTGTTCGCAGGCGGCCTGGACGCGCGGTTCTGCCCGGCTGGTTCGGAACTATGATTTCAGTCCGCGTCTGTTCGAGGGCAATTTGCTTTATACCGCCTGGAACCGTCGGGTGATTGCGATGAGCGATTGTCTCTGGGGGGTGCTGGACGGACTCAACGATGCGGGGGTCGCTGTGTCGCTGGCATTTGGCGGCCGGCAGGTGGTGGGCGAGGGGTTCGGGTTTCCTCTGGTGTTGCGGTATGTTCTGGAGTTTTGCGATTCAACCGCAGCGGCGGTTGCGGCGCTGGAACGAGTGCCGGTCCACATGGCGTACAGCGCCACGGTGGTGGATCGAGATGGGGTTGTTGCAACGGTTCACGTGTCGCCAGACCGGCCGACAGTGGTGACGGATTCGCCGGTGTGTACCAACCACCAGGAGCAGGTGGAGTGGGAGGCCTACGCACGGTTTACGGAAACGCTGGAACGACGGACGTTTATGGCGGAACGGCTGGCGGATGTCGAGGAGACGGAGGACCGGTTTGTACGGCGATTTCACCGTTCGCCTCTTTATCATATGCAGTACGAGAAGGCGTTCGGTACGCTCTATACAGCGGTTTATAGCCCCCGCGAAGGAGAGGCGGCCTATCTCTGGCCGGGACATTCGGGGTTGAAGCAGACGTTTGAGGCCTTTACAGAGGGCAGGACGCTTGTATCGGTGAGGCGGGCTCGCAGTAAGATGATATAATCAGTACCCGATATATTGGCCCGGACGTTATCTGCCGTAGGGACGAGGCATGCCTCGCCCTGGCGTCTTTGGGCCGATTGCAGGTGGGCGACTCAGTGAGTCGCCCCTACGGGAGATGGAAAAACGTCTGAAATCCGGGCTGATGTATGGTGTGTATGGGGTGACGCGCAGGTTGCGTTCCCCTTTTTTTATTTTTCCCTGATCTCAGTCGAGGTGGAAGACTTCTTCCAGTTTAACCAGGATTTCATCTGCCCGTTCTCCGGATACGCTTTCGAAGTACGGGGCCATCATTTCCTGCCATTTTGTGTTGATCTCTTCTTTGTTCATGCCATCTACGGCGGATTGCAGATCTTTGGGCGTTTCGAAATAGCCGAAGAGCAGTCCGTCTTCGCGTATGAAGAGGGAGTAGTTGTGCCATCCGGTACGCGAAAGGGCTTCGCGCATTTCGGGCCATACGTTTTCGTGGATTTTTTTGTAGGCTGCGATTTTGTCCGGTTTGACTTTGAGGAGGAAGCCGATGCGTTTCATTTTATAGCCTCACGATTTCTGTGTGGAGCAGTTTGGCCAGTTTTGCGAGTTTGTTTGCCTGGTGTCCCACGCCGAGGGCCACGTGGTGTGTGGGTCCCAGTTCGGCCCACCGATTCATCCAGGCGGTTAGGTCGAAGTGGTCATCCGGGTTTTCAGTGAAGCGGATGCGGGAGTTTGTGTTTCCGAGGGTGAGGATTTCGCCGGGGAGCGACCAGCCTTCGTCGCATAACCAGGTGAGTTGACCGTCGCGGGTTTGTGTGAGTCCGAGGATGGTTATGGGGCCTTGTTTTACCCGGGCTTCTACGGATACGCCGCCGCCGCGTTTGCCGTGGAAGAGTCCCAATCCACGCAGGATGGGTTTTCCGTCTGCGATGGCCATGTGGAACGGTCCGTCGTGACCCATGAGGAGGAGGGGGTCTTCGAAGTCCATGACGATGAGTTCTGTGAAGCTTCCACCGGCTCCGAGTGTGTCCATGACTTTCATGGCCATGCAATTTTTGAGGTCGCCCTCACCGCTACAGGGGATGCCGCGTGCTGTAAGGAGAGAGCAGCCGAGGATGAGGCTGGACCCGAGGTGCTCGAACGGGTTGCCGTCCCAGCCTCGATAGTAGTAGGAAAGGCCGTGGAGGTCGAAGTCTTCAACGAGGCGATCCAGGCCAGCGGCTACGCGGCAGGCCCAACCCATTTCTTCTTCGGTGGGTTTTCGGGCCAGAGGGTCGGCGGGACTGTCCTCGCTGATTTCGAAGAGGGTTTCTGTTTTCTGGCGGATGGCGTTGATTTCGGGATCTGTTACGGCGTCTACGCGGACTTGCAGGTCTTCCATTTCAAGTACTTCAATGTGGGTTCCCAGAAAGGCGGTGTGCTGGGTGAAGTCGCTGTACATGTCCATCATGCCGGGGTACGTGTGGCCCAGGAAACCGATGCGGCTGCGGTTCAGGGTGCGTTTTACCTGTACTGCGTGGAGCCAGGCTTCGATTTCTTTCCACGCGGCGATTGCGGCCGGGTGCTTGGCGGTTACTTCGTTGGCGAGTGCGCATTCGGGTTTTTCGGTGAGGCCCAGGAGGCCGGTTACGACGTGGAAGTCGATATTGCACCGGGCAAAGGCGTTGGAGATTTCAGGGATACAACAGGCCTGACAGTTGGCCAGCCATTCGCCGGTGCCGGTTTGGGCATAGTTTAGTTGTGCGGTAGGCTGGAGGTTTAAGACGAGGACCGGGCGGCCAACCTGCTGGACGGCCGGGATGACCTGGCTGCTGGTGGCGTACGTGGTGACGTAGCAGACAATAAGGTCCACACCTTCGCGGATGAACCGGTCGCTGGCGGCCAGGGCTTTGGGCTGGTTGTCTACCATGCCAACGTCAATGATTTCGACGCCCAGTTTGGCGAGTTTTTTGCCGACGAAGGCCCCGTAATCGGTCAGACGTTTTTCCAGTCCATCGAACTGCGGCCAGTAAGCGGCCAGGCCGATGCTGAAGAGTCCCACTTTGCATGTTGGGTTCGACACGGGTTCCTCCTGTGGTTGCAGGCGAGTTTTTCAGGATGCTTGTTCTGCTGCGGCCGTTTGCGGGAGTTCCGGACGGTACTGGTAGTCCGGATCAGCTTTCTGGCGTTTCAGGATTGCGGTGATTTCGCGCCAGGTGGCTATCAGGCCGACAGGGGACGGTGGGAGTTCGTGTTTGATGGCTTTGTGTAGTCGTCCGAGTCGGTAGCAGGGGACGGCGGCGTACATGTGGTGTTCGATGTGGAAGTTCATGTGCCAGTAGAGGAAGCGGAAGAACGGATTGAGGATGATTGTGCGCGTGCAGAGGCGGAAGTCAGGGACGTTGTCTGTCATTCCAATGTGCTGGGCGTTGTTGCACAGGAAGAAGATGAAGCTGCCATAGGAAGAGCCGAAGGTGACAAGGACCGGGAGCTGCCACCAGCCCAGGTAGAGCGAGACGCTGACGAGCACGAGGTGGCCCAGGAACATGATGCGGTCCCAGCGGAAGAGACGCTTTCGGCCTTCTACGTTTTCCGGCGGGAAGAGGACCTGGTCCCAACCTGGATTGAGGTGTTTGAGGAAGCCCCGGCGGAAGGTGCCGCGGACACGGCGGTACGCACCCAGGGGGTCGATAAGAGCACCGCGCAGGAAGCCTTTGAGTGTGAGGTACACGGGGAGGACGACTTCGCCGTCTTCGGGAGGATGGAGGGTGTATTTGTGGTGTTCGGCATGGCTGGCCCAGAAGTGGACAGGGTTATACCAGCCGAGGAAGCTGAGGAAGTAGAGAAAGAAGACGTTGAGCGACTGGGTGCGGAATACGGTGCTGTGCACCAGTTCGTGGAAGCCGTTGATGATGAAGGCGTAGCATGTGCCGTGTAGAAAGAAGGCGGGGATACACCAGTACCAGGGCAGGTTCAGTGTGGTCCACCAGGCCAGTGCTCCGGTGGCGGTGAGGGTAGCGAGGTACCCGAGGGTTTGTACTGCACCGAGGAAGTCGCTGCGCTGATTGAGGTGGGCGAGCAATTCGCGGTCGATTTTTGTGCGGTGCCACGGGATGCGGCGTTTTTCCTGTGTGTCTTCGATCATACGGTGCTCCAGTATTTGAGGGGATCCCTGTAATTTTCCTTTTGATAAGGGCGAAAAGGAGGATCTGGATGGAAATATTCGCCCTGCATGGTTTTGTAATTATACTCATTTCAAGAACTGTTTGGAAGTCAAAACTTTTTGCTGTTTTGTGCCTGCTGCAGAGTTTAGAGTTCCCAGCTCAGCCCAAGGATAGGCATGAAACCAGACCGGAAGCGGAATGGATTCGCTGCTCATTTCGATGACACCTACACTCACGACAGCATCTTTCTGGAGTCAGGTTGAGGAGGAGCTGTCGGCAACAAAATTCCCTTTTCAATCTCTTGAAAAGGGAATGGGCTATTCCGGGGAATGCCTTGACGGATCTCCTGGATTTCGATATTTTAGTTCTGAACTTGCCCTTTCTCAAACGATTCTCGCCAAGCGGCGAACAAACAAAGGATTTCCCCGTGCAATCTGCCCCCATACCCCCGGATGAGTTATCGCGCATCCGGGCGCTTCACAGCCTCAAGATCCTGGATACGCCGCCCGAAGCGCGCTTCGACCGCGTTACGCGCATCGCCTCGCAGGTTTTCAACGTGCCCATTGCCCTGGTGAGCCTGGTCGATACCGACCGGCAGTGGTTCAAATCCTGCCAGGGACTCGGCGTGTCCGAAACCCCACGTAGCATTTCGTTTTGCAGTCATGCCATTCTTTCCGATGTGCCATTGATTGTGAGGGACGCGCTGCACGATCCACGCTTTGCAGATAATCCTGTTGTTCTAGGTGATCCCTATGTACGTTTCTACGCCGGTCACTCTCTCAAGTCCCGCAACGGGTATCGTGTAGGCACCCTCTGTCTGATTGACCGCCAGCCGCGCGACCTGGTTGCAACTGACCTGAAAGTCCTCGCAGATCTGGCCGCCATTGTGGAATCCGAACTGAACCTGGTCGAATTGATTGAACTCCAGGAACAGATCCAGGCCGCACGGGAGGCCGCCGAAAACGCCTCCCGCACCAAAAGCGAGTTCCTGGCCAACATGAGCCACGAAATTCGCACGCCCCTCAACGGCATCATTGGCATGACCGACCTCGTGCTCGATACAAGTTTGACGGATGAGCAGCGCGATTATCTTGAAACCGTGAAAATTGCTGGTGATACACTTCTGGATCTGATCAGCGACATTCTGGATTTTTCCAAGATCGAAGCTGGAAAGATGCAACTCGAACAGGCCCCGTTTCGATTGCGAAAGTTGCTGACAGACACTGCGAAAATATTCGCATCCCCTGCCAGTACGAAAGGTCTCGCACTGGTCCTAGACATCGACTCTGGCGTGCCCGATGATCTGGTGGGCGATTCCGTCCGGCTGCGTCAGGTGCTGACGAATCTGATGAGCAATGCCATCAAATTTACCGAGGAGGGCGAAGTCACTGTTTCCGTATCCGCCTCGTGGATTGGAAAAGATCGCGCCGCTTTTCGGTTCGACATTCGTGACACCGGAATTGGCCTGAACGACGAGCAGCAGGCGCGCATCTTCCAGGCCTTCACCCAGGCTGACGCATCGACCACCCGCAGGTTTGGAGGCACGGGCCTGGGGTTGGCGATCTCTTCTCAGCTTGTCACGCTCATGGGCGGCACAATTTGCGTTGAAAGCGCTCCTGAAAACGGGAGTACATTCACCGTTACCGTGCCCTTCGCCTGCCAGAGTTCCTCTCCGAGCCCCAAAGATCCGGTTGCTCCTCCTCCGGTTTCTTCTCTTCCCCAATGCCGTCCGCTGCGCATTCTTCTGGCGGAAGACAACGCGGTCAACCAGAGACTCGCCGTGCGTCTTCTGGAAAAGCATTCCCATACTGTTGAGGTGGCGGTTACTGGCCGTGAAGTGCTCGACATCCTCGAAACCGGCATTGCGTTTGACCTGGTGCTTATGGACGTGCAGATGCCGGAGATGGACGGCCTGGAAGCCACCCGTATCATTCGGGAACGCGAGCGCGCAACCCTTGTGCATCTCCCGATTGTGGCCATGACTGCCGGCGCCATGAAAGGCGACCGTGAAATCTGCCTGGAGGCGGGCATGGATGACTACACCACCAAACCCATTCGGATCTCCGAACTGATGAACATTTTCAAACGTCTTCAGAATCTGGACGCTTTTGGACCACAATAGCTCGTTGTGTGGTGGGGATTTGGACATTGAGCCGTCTTGACATTGCCGGGTTTTTGAGACATGCTTGTACTATTGACATGCAGGAATGTAGATTTCAGTGGGCAGTGGTAGTTCCGGGAGGACGAATCCGTTAACCCTGTTTTGCAGGAGGAATAAGATGCCGCTCTATGCCTTGTTCAGCAAGCTGACGGATGAAGGCTGGAAAACCGTCCGGAATAATCCCGACCGGATCCAGGCGGTGAACAAAGAACTCGAGGGTATGGGCGGCAAAGTCATCAGCCAGTACGCCGCCCTGGGTCCCTACGATTTCATTACCATCGTGGAGGCGGCCGACAATCTCACGGCAGGGAACCTTTCGGTGCAACTGGGTGCGAGAGGTACCGTACAGATCCAGACGATTCCCCTTATTGCGGTGCAGGATTTCGTCAAGAAGATCAAAGCAACCGCCTGAGATCCCGGGCGTATCCCGGTATTGAAAAAGGTAGAACGAGTTTACAGGAGGATTTTTGAAAACGTTGAAGAAGAGCTGAGAAAACCTGCGTACGTTTACAGAAAGATTGAGGCGCCCGGGCTTTTTCCCGGGCGCCTTTTTGTTCGTCGTGTTCCTTCTGGTTTTACTTTTCTCTGACAGCTTTCAGCTTTGCACCAAAGCGCTTTATTTTTGTTTCCAGGTTTTCGGGGTTTATATTTACTGCCAGCTTGGCGCTTCCTGTGGCACCCTGGAAAGAGGATCTAACCAGGGTGAATCCAGAGATATATGTATTATAGTCTCTCTGGAATGTGGGCAGGTAGAGTGCGGTATATGCGTACCTGGGATCGATCGCAATTACGATCATTCCCATAATGGACGTTCCAAAGATGTTCCCTGTAAAGACAATTTCTTTTGACAAAAGGGAGCCGAGGAGTCCGTTTTTGACTGAAATCCTTCTGTATTGCGAAATTCCACCTCCCTGCGCCATCGCTGCTTCCATACCCACAAGAAACGCGTCTGTCAGGTCGGAGAATACCAGCCGGTCTGTATTCTGAATCGCGGTAACGATGATTACCGCGTCTAATCCGCGAGATACGGAGACCAGAGATGGATCAAAAAGATCTTCTTCGGTTTCCCATCCATCGGGTACTGTAAAACTATATCCTATCACGCTGTTGAAGTATCTATTTGTTGCCGTGGATCCACCGTTCCCAAGTCCGTTCACATAATTCTGAATATCCAAACTTACTTCATCGGATGCAGTTGCTTCATTTCCGGAAACCTGAACAGGGAGCCTGCGAGTAAGCAGGGTGTCCCACTGGCTGGATGTTGTTGTGAGGGTTAATTTCTGCGACAAAACCAGCTGATTCACGGTTGCGGGTGTCGTGATCGTATCGTGAACGGCTACGTACTGAATGGCAACGCTTCCTTCTCCTCCGGAACCTTCGGGCGAGGGCTGGGGTCCGCTTCTGCCGTAGTTCCGGGCCAGCAGCACAAAGTCTGCAAAATCCACATCTCCATCGCGGTCCGCATCTCCGGGGATTGCGAGTATAAATGTATCCTGAAAGGTTAATAGCGCATCGGTTGTTTCCAGGGGATCCTGATTAAAGGACATATCACTGATTCGGGTAAAGTCCGATCCGGAAGTAAAGGCGATTTGTGTTCCATTCTCTATGTTCTTTTTTGCTTTCAGAGTCACCGTTCCCAGGTACCCGTTTGAAGGAACGGCCACTCCTGAAAGGCTGCCCACAGACAACACCGTTGCCGTGGGAGAACCAAGCGTGGAAAGGGGGCCATCGATGCCTTCGATTGTGAAGGAGCTGGAAAATTTCTGTCCCGTGTCATCGAATTGCAGATTAAATCCGAACGTCCGTATGCCCACACCGCGGTCAATGAAGAGTTCAAAATTTACCATATCTCCTGTGGAAACGAAAGAAAGTGTTTTGAGACCGCTGTTTGTCTGTCCATTGTCAAGAGATGTGTCCAGAAGCAGTTTTGCACCGGCAAACTCCCCGGCATTGGGACTCGCCATAAAAAGGGAAGTGCAAAAGCCAAAAAGAAAAGCTTGAACCCAGGCGAACCTCATAACGGTCGGTTTCACGGGAGCGACCCCTTGGGTTTATCGATTCTGGTTGGTGTTCTCAAGCAGCCCGAACGAATTCTAAAAATAAATATAGACCCCCCGAAGGGTCACGCGCAATTATAAAATTTTGAAAGCAGCGTTTTTTTACTGGTATTTACGTCTGTTGGTACTCTGACATAAGGTGAAACGGTCGGTAGGCGTAAACTCTTTTGGGGGTTGAAAGGATAAACCCGGGGATTCACCCACGGGGTTTTGTTTTGAAATACGAGGGTGTGTGCCATCTGCTCCGAAGAGAGAACAGCCGGGATTTTTCGTTTTCCGAAGTTTCCAGTTCTTCCATATATTGCGTGTCCACTATGTTGCGTGTCTCACTTTTTCGAGATCGACGATTAAGGAGGTTCGATGAATCTGATAGAGTATGTTGATTCCAATGGGCACGAACGATCGGTTGCAAATTTGCAAGACTGGGTGAAGCGCCGCGAGGAGATTCTGGAGAATATGCAGCTTGTGATGGGGCCGGTACCCGGGCCGGAGAAAAAGGTTCCGCTTGAGGTGGAGGTTCATGAGTCCGAACAGCTTCCGGGGCTTACGCGGAGCCGGATCAGTTATGCGTCTGAGAAAGGGCATCGGGTGCCTGCGTATTTGCTGGTGCCAGATGGGTTGAAGGGGCCTGCGCCTGCGCTGTTGTCTTTGCATGGGACCAGCGGCGGGAAGGGGAGGACGGCGGGTGTGGGTAAGGAGTACCCGCTGTACACGCTGGAGCCTGCGCAGCGGGGGTATGTGACGATTGCGCCGGATTATGTGACGCTGGGGGACAATCTGGTCGATCCGATTCAAATGGGATATGCCAGTGGGACAATGAAGGGGATCTGGGATCACATCCGTGCGGTGGATGTACTGGAATCTATGCCGGAGGTGGACGGATCGCGGATTGGGGTGCTTGGGCTTTCGCTGGGAGGACACAATGCGCTGTTTTCGGCGGTGTTTGACGAACGGTTGAAGGCGGCGGTTACGAGTTCGGGGTTTGATTCTTTTTTTGATTATATGGATGGGGATCTGACAGGCTGGTGTCAGGACCGGTATATGCCGAGGATCCGGAATGGGTACGGGAAAGATCCTGCGAAGATGTCGTTGGATTTTCACGAGGTGGTTGCAGCGATTGCACCACGTCCGGTTTTTGTACACGCGCCGCTTTCGGATTCGAATTTTAAGGTGGAGAGTGTGCGGAAATGTTTGAAGGCGGCGGGAGCGGTGTATCAGCTTTTTGATGCAGAGGAGGATCTGGTTGCGATTTATCCTGAAGGAGGGCACGGGTTTCCGCCGGAGGCACGGGAGCAGGCGTACGCGTTTCTGGACCGTGTGCTGACAGAAGATATTTCTTGAGTGGATATTTTGTGTGTATGAGGAGGGTGTGATGGCTGAGAAACTGGGAATTGGGTTTATTGGGTTGCGTATGGGGGGTGGGCAGCTCCGGCAGGTAGCGGGGATGAAGGATGCAAGGATTGCGGGGATCTGTGATCTGGACGAAGCCGTTGTTGCAAATCTTCAGCGGGAGTTCAATGTGCCGCTGGCAACGACGGATTACCGGGAGCTGGTGGCACATCCAGAAGTGGATATTGTTTCTGTCGCTACGCCGGATTATTTGCATCTGGAACAAACGCTGGCGGCGTTTGAGAATGGGAAGCACGTGATGGTGGAGAAGCCGATGGGGCGGACGGTGGAAGAGTGTGCGCAGATGGTTGCTGCACAACGCGCTGCTGGAACGCAGATGATGGTGGCACACGTGGCCCGGTTTTACAATTTTTTTCGGCAGGTGAAACGGTGGTGCGGAGATGGTACGCTGGGTGATCCGTATCATATATATACGAGTTATATTCATAATTACGAACAGATTCCCGGGTTCGACGGCTGGCGGTTTGATCCGGAGAAGCGGCATCAGTTGATTGGCGGGGGTTGCCACGGGTTGGACCTGGCCCGCTGGGTTGGCGGCGAGGTTGCCGAGGTACATTGTTATGCCAATCATATGAATATTCCAGTGTTGAAGACGGACGATCATTTTAATATTAATTTGAAGTTTGTGTCGGGTGCGGTGGGGCATGTGACGGCTTCGTTCGGGTGCCAGCGGCCGTATTCAATCGATTTGCAGGTGTGGGGAACCAAAGGGACGGTGGTGGCGAACAACGTGGACGATGTGGCGCAGGTTTGTTTGCGGCAGACGGACCGGAATAAGTGGATGGAGTTTCCCGCAGGGCGTGAGACCAAAGGGTTGGCTACAGAGTTTCAGGAATTTATTCATGCGATTCAGGCGGGTAAGACACCAGAAAGTGATGGGGTGAGTGGGGCGCGGACGGTGGCGCTTGGTTGGGCGGCGATCGAGTCTGCAAAAGAAGGACGGTCGGTGGTTCCCAGGACAGAATTTTAAAATGAAGGAGGAAGGTGGTTATGCAGATTTTTGATCGGTATGTAGATCTTCTGGAGTGGATTGGGAACAAGGGGTTTTCGGTGACAACGCTGGGGTGTGCGCCGGACAGAGCGCCCGTGGTTTGTGTTCGAGGCGGTGGAGAGAAGACGCCGGCAATTTTCATCAGTGCGGGGAGCCATTCTACGGAGCAGGCCGGGGTGAGCGCGGCGGCGACGTTGCTGGAGGAGCTGGAAACAGAGCATCAGGTGTATGTGATTCCGAGCCGGGACCCGATGGGGATGAACGGGTTTGCTTATGTTCTGGGGTTGAGTTTAGGAGAAGAGCCGGAACTGGGTTCGATAGAAGATGCGGAGGCGGTTCTGAGGAAGCATGGTGAGGTGCTGTATGAGAAAGACGATGTGCTGTTGGTGGCCATTGGAGAATATGGATATGCTACGCACGGGTTGCTTGGGCGGTTTGAAAAGGGTGCGGATTTCCTGGAGCCGTTGAAGGGGAGGCGTATTTTTTTTCCGTCGAGGACAAACGATATTGAAGGGACGGCACCCTGCCAGCGGGCATATACGTTGATTGTGGATCCGGAAGGAGAGGTGCTGCACATCAACCGATTTCACGATACGGCCTGGGCACCGATAGAACCTTTGTGTACACGGCGGTTGATGGCGCAGATACAGCCAGGGCTGACGCTGGATTTACACGAGCATGGCGGGGATACGTTCTGGTTTTCTGCGCGTCATCAGCGGAATGAAGAAGATGAGATGTGGGAGAAGCGTATGGCCAGCGCGATTGTGCGGAAGGTTGCTGAGTCTGGGGCGAAGCTGGCGGGAGAAGAGTATTTGCCGGGGTCTTTTTTTGAGAAAGGCGAACAGGGTGAGTACTGGCTGGTTGCGCAGAAACGGGGCGAGGGGCTGAACCTGGCGGACTATGCAGCCAGCGCGTATGGTCCGGCGTTTACGATTGAGACGGGGATGTTGTGCGGGTTTCAGGACCGGGTAGACACGTCTGTGCTGGCGGCAAAGACCGCAATTTCTGTGTTCGAGGAACGGTATGCATAGGGCATCTTGTCAGGGCTGAGAGAACGAGAGGTCGCGATGTTTTTATCGTGACCTCTTTTTCTGGTTTGTCTTTTAGAGAGTGGATTATTGACACTGTTCACTGTCTTTGCCCAACAATGGATTCCCGATAAAAGCACTCGGGAATGACGGCAAAACCTTTATAAACAGTTTTCCAATCTGTTCCTCAATGGGTATTCCTCTGGAATTTTAAATGAAAAGTGTCGGATTATTGGTTTTGTTGTGAGGGTAGGGAAGATTCCTGTTCCATCTGGCGAGCGAGGTCGGTGTTTGGGGAGGGAAGCAGGTCTTTATTCTGGCGTAGAATGGTTCTGAGTTTTCGCACGTAGTCTGCACGGGTGCTGGAATACTGGAGCAGGCCTGCGGCAAGGGTGTGTCCGTCCGGGCGTTCGCCTGCCCGGCGTTTGTCCCGGCGGATAATGCGGAGCCTGCGGTAGGGGCCGTACGTATTGAGGTTGTGGAT
>JAQCGA010000045.1 GCA_027619145.1 bacterium
TACGGTTAACTTGGCTGTCATTAACGCTCCGGTGGCGGAGGCGCTGGCCGCTGGTGAGCCTGTAGCAAGTCTCCCCCCGTGGTGGACGGGTTTATATACAAAGGCAGCCTTACTTGCCTATGGAAAGATGCTCGTTGGGATAGGTGGGATTGCCTGCATTATCAGCGCACTCGCTTCAGAAAAGCTCATGTTTGGATATGAACTGGGCTGTGCCGCAGCGCTGTCCAACGGGAAGGACGCACCCCCAGATGCGGCGGGGCATACCCAGCTCTTTTACGCGAAAAAAAACCTGGTGATCCAAAATAATGACTGGCATATCCACTTCACTGGCCCAGTGAACAGTGACTGGCTTCCGGGAAAGTAGCATCCATGGCTGTGCCGAGGCGTCTACCGAAAATGAGATCCCCGTCAGTTACACTATCTGGCGGGGATTCTCTGCAATAGCGATCTCATTTTGGGGTAATCAAAGTTAGAAATACAAACAATCAATAGGAAGGACAAACCATGGTCAGGCCGGCACCAGTTGCATGCTCGCCATCCGGCAAACGAACGGCGTTGTGGTTGCCATGATGAGCAACCTCCAGTTGCCCAACGGTGTCCCTGCCCTGGCCGAGCACCTCACCGAGGTCGTTGGGCGCTGAGCCAGAGGCTGCTGCTTTGCGGCATTGGCAAAACCTGAAAAACCGTTTCTAGCGGGCAAAAAACAATGCTGAAACTCCAGGATGAAAATCATGTAAGAAGCATCGCTCGCTGGATTCTTGTTTTTCAAAAGGAACGTCTTCCAGTACCGGCCCGGACATCGCCTGCGCAGGCGGGCGGGGATACCCCGCCCCTACGGCCAATGTAAAATACGACTGAAATCCGGGCCTTTACAGGCATCTTTTCTTTCGATCATTCTTGATTTTCTGGCAACAATCCGTATGTACAACTCCTCCCCTTGAGGAACGGGGCAACATCGGCCATTTCGCAGGGGTGCGCAGCACCTCTGCGAGGGCGTACTGGCAACCGTCCCGGAGTACAACGTCCCTCCCTTCTACAGGGCCGATTTTCGAAAAATTTCAAAAGGAGATCCATACATGCCTTCCAACTTCCTCCAACGCCTCTCCGAAGGCCCCTTGCTCTGTGACGGCGGCTATTACCTCGAACTGGAGCGCCGCTGTCTGGGCAGCTACAAATCCAAAATCCCAATGGCCGCACTGGACTATCCCGAAGGCTTGCTCGAACTCCACAAAGAATTCGCCCGTGCCGGCGCTGAAGTCCTGCAGGCGATGGCCTGGGGAATTCGCCCGATGGACCGCGAAGAAGAACTGCACCGCCGCGCCGTTGAAATTGCCCGGGAAGCCGCCGGACCGGACCGTTTCGTGGCAGGCACCCTCAGCCCCTTCATCTACTCTGGCCGCTCCAAATGGAGCCCAATGACCAAAGAAGACATCCGCAGCGCCCAGGAATTTTTCGAGCGCCGCGTAAGCCAGCAAGTTGCCGCAGGCGTGGACCTCTTCATTGTCGAAACCTTCTACTCCGTCAACGAAGTCAACCTCGCCATCCCCTTCATCAAACAAGCTGGCATCCCCGCCGTTGTCTGCTTAACCTACCGGGACGCCGAATACACTCGGGAAGGCTACGGCCCCGGTGAAGCCGCCAAACGCATTGAAGACGCCGGTGCAGACGTTGTGGGCATCAACTGCATGCGCCCCTGGCAAACCATGCGCAAGCTCATGCACGAAGTCAGAGAAGCCGTCTCTATTCCCCTGTGCGCCCAGCCCACCGGCTACGAACTGGAACCCGGTGAAACCTTTAATCGCCCCTTGAGCGTGGCCAACCTCTGGACCCAGGTAGAACCCCGAGTGGTCACCCGCTTCTCAATGGCCGAGTTCACCGCCGAAGCCAAACATATGGGCATTGGACTCATCGGCTCCTGCTGTGGCACCCTGCCTTACCACGTTCGCGCAATGGCCGAAGCCCTGGGCAAACACACCGACCTGCCCGATCTGGACCGGGGATATCAGGGGCTGGCAAAGTAGAGCACGAAAAGGCACGAAACCCCACCCCGTCCACTCCAAAAGCAGGAGCACGGAAAAATACGGAGCACCTCCACACACCCATCAGAGAGCACGGAAAAATACGGAACACCTCCACACACCCATCAGAGAACACGGAACACCCCATCAGAGGTGGAGATGGGAAGGAGATCTTATGCAGACCGAGATTCTGGAATGCCTGAAAAAAGGGTTTGAGCTTGGCGTCCAGTGGACGAACAAAAATGGGGTTCTTAAAGACCCGTATGAATCCAACCGGCCGGAGAACTTTGCACCGGCTTGTTGGGCTGTCCTTGGTGCAACGCTCTACCGGCTCACAGAAGAAACCCGGTACCTGGAATGGACCGAACGATGGATGAAGCGCACGGCCGAAATTCTGGAAGGCGCGAAAAACTCGCCGGGCTTCCGGGAATACGTCATGGGCTACGGTGTCATGGTCTTCCCCATCCTCACCGGTATTGTAGCAAAAGAAAAACTGGACGGCTGGAGAGCGGCGTTTGCGGCCACCTATCAGGCAGACGCCGGTCTCTCCGACTGCCACGTCTCGGCCACCTCCCTTTTGTGCGATTTATTCGCCGACCGGGGCCGCGAAGACAAAGCCGGGAAACGTGCCGAACAAATTATCGCCACCCTCAAAAACCGTCTCACCACCACTGGCTTCCTTCGGGACGACGACCTCAACGGGCACGCTGTATCCCACGCATACCTCACCTGTAGCTTCCTGGCCACCGCCCTGGTCAAAAGCAAATCCTCGGGCAAACTCGAATCCCTCTGGAGCGACCTGGTCTCCTGGACTACCGACGATGTTGTCAACCAGGTAGAGGACCTGCTTACCTCAATGGCCACCTGGGCCAAACGGGCCAATGGGGACTTCCACCTGCCTTTCCTGGCCAACCGCAGCATCTACCAGATGTACGCCTACCCAATGGTTGCCCTCCTGGCCTATATCGGCGAAGGCAAAAAATCCCAGGACCGGGTCCGCGCCCTCCTGAACTTTTGTCAATCCTTCAATCCAGAAGCCGGACAGTTTTCCCACACCCCCAACCACTTCTCTCCGTACGCCCTCGCAGGCCTGGAATGGACCTATAACCGTCTCAACACCGACCTGGGTGCCGGACTCGTCGCCTGGTCTCTCCTTGCCTTGCTTATTGAACAGGACTGGCCGGGGTACGAAAAAGTCACCTCCACCTCCGTATCCAACGTCGTTGATCCCGAAGCCGGATACGTCATCCTCCACGGCGAAAAATCCCGCCTGGCTTTTGCCCTGCGCGAACACAACTGGGGCTACCACCTCCCACTCCAACCGCTTGCCCTCAAACTGAACAACAACCCAATGATCGAACCCATTGCAGATGCCAAACGGGACGGCGTCAAGCACCCTTTTCGAAGCCTGTTGGCCGAACCTCAAAAAGCCGACCCGCTCCTGGAACCCTACTTTGGCATCGCCGTCAAAACAGCCGATGGGAATCACCACATCATGAAAGGTGACGCCACCGCCGTCAGCGAAACCGAATTCATCCTCAGCGGCGACTTTGATCTCAGCTTCAGGCCCGAATTAAAAAACGAATCCATTCTTCTTACCTACCAGGTCACAAGCCTCACCGAAGGAGACAACCCCTTTTTCTCCATCCCCATGCTGCTCTGGGACGGCAAACACGAACTCCAGTACACCATCACAGACAGCGTTCTGGAGCTAACCTGGAAAAACGCCGCCTACCGCATCTTCGCCACTGGAAACAGCGGCCCCTGGGATCTGCATATGGGTCGATACATGCACGCAGGCTGCGGTCTGACCGCCAACATATCCATCCCACTCTCACACACAGACTGGGAATTGCAAACCACTGTCACCATCGAAAAGGTCTCACTATGAACCTCGGATTCATCGGCCTTGGAAACTACTCTCGCAACCACCAGCGTGCCGTTGAGAACAACAGCACCCTCCGGCTCGCCGCCGTCTACGACCCTGTCTCGGAACGAATGCAGGCGGCCGCAGAAACATTCGGTGCCAAACAAACGTCAAGCGTCCACGAACTCGCGTCCAACTCAGAAATCGACGCCGTTGTCATCACCACCCCCAACGCCCTACACTTTGAGCACTTCAGCACCTGTGTTGAAAATGGCAAACACGTCTTCGTCAACGTACCCGCAGCCACAGATCGAAAAGAAGGCGAACAGATGCTGCTTATGGCCGAACAACACGGCGTGGTCTATATGGCCGGTCACAACCTGCGGAAAAACCCCGCCATCGTCCGCCTCAAAAAAATCCTCGCTGCCGAAGAACTCGGCACCCTCCACTCCGTAGAAGCCAGCGTCGGCGGTCCCTCCGGGTACAACCTCACCCCGGACAACTGGCGCTACTCCAAACAGACCTCGCCCCTGTTGCCCTTCACCCAGATGGCCGTCGTCTTTATCGATCTCATCCTCAACATCCTCGGCCCTCCCGAACGGGTAACCGCATTTATGACCAAACGCGACGGTGCAGGCGACGCCCCGGATCTGGGCACTGTACTCGGCCAGTATCCAGACGGACGCCTCTCCTACATCGGCTCTTCCTACGTCTCCCAGCTCGGCTACGAAATCAGCTTCGTTGGCAGCAAATCCAAAATCAAATGGGACAACCGGGACAACAACTCCCTCACCCAGATCGGCCCAGAAAAACACCGGGAAGAATTTGAACGCATCGACGAACAGTACGAAGAACTCGTAGAATTCGCCGACTGTATTACACACAAAAAAACGCCCTCGGTAAGCGGCCTGGATGCGTACAATGTGGCGGCGTACTTTGAAGCAATTGAAAAATCGATTCAGACAGAGCGGGCGGTTCGGTTCAGGGAGTATGGGGGGTAGGCAAAAGGCGGGAAGCACGGAAAGCACGGAAAACGGCTCCACATCCCAACAGCCGGATCACGAAAGGGCACGAAGAAGCGCGAAAGAGCACGAAACCGCACAGCCAACCACCACCAAAAGCAAAGGCTAAAAAACGAAGGGCCACTTGTTAACTTAGCAGGTGGCCCTTTCCAATTTTTTGTGTACAACAATACCATAAAAAGCGATCCCGGATCTGTACAGAAAATACCGGTTGATGATCCATTCGTTTCCATAAGGTGCTTCTTCGTACAACGTTCCTGTACCGCCCCAATACCAGGGCCGCGGATTCCTGGGTGGAAGCAGATTGGGAAGCATCTCAACCGGCGTATAAGAGCACTCCAGCCGCCTCGCCCACTTCTCAAACTGCCCCTCAATTTCCTGGTGAAGCCGCCTCAAGGAATGAAGTTCCGTACAGAAAACCGGGCGCTGTACGAGTACTGTGAAGTCAATATCACTGCTGTCGTAGATGAACGCCTGATAAGACAACGAGCCAGTAATGTACACACCCACAAGGTTCCCTTGAAGTTCACGGACGACAAGCTCTGTGAACTGCTTCACAAAATCATTCACATCCGCGTACGGCGTCAATTGTATGTCCATAGGAATCCAGCACCTGTATATCGAACTTGCAAAATCACAACTGCTCCACGAGGCAATACATTCTCCCCAACCTATTGCTCGCCAACCTTTAGGCCACCTTGGTTGGTCAAATTTTCTACCCCGGACTCACTTCCGCAATGCTCCAGCGGGAGCCTTGCGGAATGTTGATCCTGGTTTTCTCTTTTACTCTTTTAATAAATCAGCAACAATAAGGGCTCGGTAATATAGTGGTAGGAAAACATCAGACGCTAATATTGAAAGAACCTGATCGGGCAGAACCAATTTACGCGCTACTGTTTCATGTTCTGCCGCCCACTTTAGAAGTTGCACGTTCGCAAACCAGATGGAGCGTACCAGGACGAGTCCCTTTTCGTGTCCATTTATACATTCTCCGCGTGAAAATCCGAGCAGCTTCGCATCTATGACTTCTACACAGGCTTCCTCTCTCACTTCTCGTCGCATCGTTTCTTCCCACGACTCATTTCCTTCGGGCCTACCAGCAGGGAAGCCCCAGACTTTTCCATCCTGAGTAGCCAATACGACTTCACCGTTATCTGTCACACAAATACCACCAGACCCGTGGCGTTTCCCTTCAGGAACGTCGTGAGGAGGAAACCAGGTGACAAGCACATCCTGTCCACCCGTTTTGACCTGAAATTCTTCATATTCCCTCACCGCTCGCTGCATTTCAGACATCTATTAACCCTCCCCAGAATAAGTGTGTAAATATCATCACAAAAAAATTAGACAGGATGAATTTGAGAAAGGTTTGGGGAGTGGTTTTGCTTTTTTGTTTTTACACGCTGTATGTTGTTGTTTGTTTTGGGTTCGGAAAGGACCTCCACATCCCTCGTGTACGCCCCTGAAATCCTGAATCTCCCACGCCACGGCCTTCCACCAAACCAAATTGCAAGGCCCCTCGCGGCGTCTGAGCGAGCGCGTTTTTGTTTACTTTTGTCGCGAAGACAAAAGTAAATCGGCGCCACGGGGGCGCCGAAAGAGGGGATGGGGAGGCATTTCTGGTTTTCTCTTACTGCTGAAAACGACCACCACGCAGAGGGTGAAACATTTCTAAATTTCACTACCCGTTCCCCCTATTTCACCTCCGCAATCGCCGCCAACTCCACCGCCGCCCCCAGCGGAAGCTCCTTCACCCCAATCGCCAGCCGCGCATGGCTTCCTTTCTCACCCAGCACCTCGGCGAAAAACTCCGATGCCCCGTTAATCACCTTCGGCTGATCCGTAAACCCATCCGCCGAACAAACAAACCCCTCCACCCGCACAAGTTGCACAATCGCATCCAGCGAACCCGCCTCTGCATTCAGAATACTCAGCACATTCAACGCACACAACTTTGCCGCTTCGTACGCCTCCTCCAACCCCAGATCCTCTCCCACCTTCCCCGTATACTTCAACTTTCCCTCCGCCATCGGAAGCTGCCCCGCCACGAAAATCAAATTCCCAGACCGCTTCGCCCGAACATAAGCCCCAGCCGGACTCGCCGGCGGCGGCAACGTCAACCCCATCGCTTTTAACTTCTCCGCTACTGACATTCTATTCTCCTCGTGCGATTTTGCAGAAATAACTTCCCCGGTCATTCATCTCGTTCGTCCAACCGAACCCCTTGTTTTCTTTTCCACCTTCGCCTTACTCGCGCCTTATTTCCACCGCTGCGGCGGATGGGTGGCTGGGCTTCGCGCCCTTCGCCTTATTGGCGCCTTCGCGATCCGCCTTTGCGCGAGACTTGCGATTATTTCCCCATCGCCGCCTTCACAAACCCCACCAGTTCCTCCAGCGGAACCTCTTTCCGATCCTCCTCGTTCCGCATCTTCACCTCCACCTGCCCCTTCTCCAGCCCGCGCGATCCCACCGTAATCCGAATGGGAATCCCGATCAAATCCGCGTCATTAAACTTCACGCCCGCACGTTCGTCCCGGTCATCCAGCAACACTTCCGCACCAGCCGCTTCCAGTTCCTGCATCATCTTCTCCGCCGCCTCCAGCTCCCCCTTCGGCTTGTTCCCGCTCAACACCACCATATGAACGTGGAACGGCGCCACCGCCATCGGCCACACAATCCCATTCTCGTCGTGACACTCCTCCACAATACACGCCAGCAACCGGCCCACGCCAATCCCGTACGACCCCATCACCAGCGTACGCTCCTTGCTCGCCTCGTCCAGCACCGTTGCGCTCAAAGCCTCGCTATACTTTGTCCCCAGCTTAAAAATATTCCCCACCTCAATCCCACGCACACTACGCAGCACAGCCCCACACGACACACAGGGCATCCCTTCTTCCACAGCGATCAAATCCGTCACTACATCGGCCTCAAAATCCCGGCCAACATTCACATTCAAATAGTGGAAATCCACCTTATTCGCGCCGGATACCAGATTGTTCGACTTCGCCACGAGCTCATCCACCACCACCAGCACACCATCCTTCACACCAACAGGCGACCCATATCCCGGCTCCGCGCCAATCGCCCGGATTTCCTCTTCTGTCGCCGGGCGCATCTCAGCCGCTTTCACTGCATTGCCCAGCTTCGTCTCATTCAGCTCATGGTCCCCTCGAACCACCGCAAACACAAACCGCTCTTCCCCTTCAATCAACCCCACCATGAACACCGCTTTGGCCGTCTTACTCGCTGGAACCTTCAAAAACTCGGCCAACTGTTCAATCGTCTTACACCCCGGCGTAGCCACCTCTTCACGAGGCAAAGGATCGCCCGTCTCGGGTTCTTCTCGCTGGAACACCGCCACCTGTCGATTCGCACGATACCCACAACCATCACACAGCAACAACGTATCTTCTCCGGCTGAACTCAAATACATAAACTCGTGCGCCCCGGTCCCCCCCATCATCCCCGTATCGCTCTCCACAGCCAGAACAGATTTCCCCAGACCCGCACGCTCAAAAATCTTCTCATACGCCTTGTACATATCTTCATACGTCTTATCCAAACTCTCCTGATCCATATGAAAACTGTACGCATCCTTCATCGTAAACTCACGTACCCGAATCAACCCACCCCGGCTGCGCGGTTCATCCCGAAACTTCGTCTGAATCTGAAACACACTCACTGGCAACTGCCTGTAACTATGAATCAAATGCCGCGCCAGATCCGTCACCGCCTCCTCGTGCGTCATCGCCAAACACATATCCCGCTGCCCACGATCCTTCATCCGCATCATCTCTGAACCAATCGCTCCCCACCGCCCACTCTCCTGCCACAGTTCCGCAGGCTGCACCACTGGCATGGAAACTTCCGCACAATCGATCGCCTCCATCTCCTCCCGCATCATCTTTTCCAACTTCCGCTTCACCCGCAACCCCAGCGGCAAATAACTGAAAATCCCCGTCGCCAGAGGCCGAATCAACCCGGCCCGCAACCCAAGCCTGTGGCTGACCAATTCTGCATCTGCGGGCACTTCACGCAACGTCTGTGTAAACAAGCGGCTGTACCGCATTCTTTCTCCTTTGATCAATAAAAATCGACAGTTAAACCCAATTACAATATTCTGAAACCATGACCCCACCCCCGACCCCTCCCCGACGCGGAGAGGGGAGAAAGCATTACATCTCAACCCCTATGGGAGCCTGTTTTTACTCCCCCTTCCCTCCCAGGGAAGGGGGCAGGGGGGTTAGGTTAAGTACGCTCCTATCCGCCTCAAAACCATCGCCAGATCATTTCGGACCTCTTCGTTCTGAATTCGCAGAATGCGCAGTCCTCGACCCGCCAGAACCCGATCGCGTTCAGCATCGTACCCAGCCTGTTGCTCATGGATTCCCCCATCCACCTCCACCACCAGGCCAGCTGCATGACAGTAGAAATCTACAATAAATCCATCAATCACCTGCTGGCGGCGAAAATGAAATCCTTGAAGTTGATTCCCACGAACGTGCTGCCAGAGAATCCCTTCCTCTGCTGTCATCACACTCCGCAACTCCTTCGCTCTTCGTACTTTTTGCGAAGTCACTCTTTGGCCGCCCACAATCAGTTTCGCACTCAATTCGCGCCTCCGAAATCCAGAACCATCCCTCCATCATTGTGGAAGAATGGTTCTCTCCCCCTTCCCTCCCAGGGAAGGGGGCCGGGGGGTTAGGTTAAGGAAGTTAGGTTCCAAACCCAAACACCTTCACCGCCGTCTTCCCCACAATCCACTCGCGTTCATCTTGCGATAGAAAATCCCATCGTTTCAGCGGCAGATCCAGATTCATCTCACACGTCTCCTTCAAACACACCGGCGGGAAATCGCTCCCCCACATCATCCGCTCCGCACCAAATCGCTCCAGCGCCCGTTTGACAAACGGCACCGTCTCGTCGTACGGATACCCTTTCCCAAACGCGTAAAATCCAGACACCATAAACACCGTATTCGGGTACTTCGCGTACCCCATCAGCTTCTCAAAATTCGGCTCATCCGGCGTCTTCTCCACATCCGGAAACCAGCCCATATGTTCAATCCGAAACTTCGCCTGCGGAAAACGCTCAATATAAGCCTCAATCCTCGGCTCCAGCATCCCCTTCATCCCGCCGCTCAAACTCGCCATAATTCCCAATTCACCCACCGTCTCCCACACCGCTTCATTTTCCAGAGAAGCCGGAATGCGCAACCCGGCCAGCCCATACGCTTTCACATCGTGCCGAATCCGATCCGCGGCATCCGGGGCCGCATAGTCCACCGCTCCCAGCGATGCAAACCGTCCCGGATACCGGTCCATACACACCTTCAAATACGCATTGTCATAACACCCGCCATACTGCACCAGCAGCGCCTTATCAATCCCCGCAGCATCCATCTGCGCCACCAGCACCTCAACCGCCACATACTTCGTCAACCCCACATGAACATGTCCGTCCACAATCGTCATCATTTACCTCCACAAAACCTGTAACCGCTCATCGCACCGGAATCTCCACCGCAGACGGATGATCCCCATCGTGGTACAGCCGTGCGTAGAATGGCTCAAAATATGGAAACACGTACGTCGTATTATAGTTGGTCACATCCAGCCGCAACTTGTGTCCCGCCGCAAGCTGGTACCCAATGGTCCGCAACTCAATCTCCACCGTCACATGCCGCCCGGGTGTGGCTGTCCGCGTCCCAAAGTGCCCGCGCGTAATCATCGTCTCCGCCCCATCTGGTGCCACATCAAACAGCTCCGCGTGTACCTGTAACTCCGGCCGGTTCGGCTGCATAAAAAATCGAGCCCGTGGCGCACCCAGAATCTCCACCTCTTTCTCCACCGGCTCCGCCTCAAACGACACCACCTCCCGGGCCAACCCCTCCGGCACACCCGCCATATCGTCCAGAATTGCAGACCGAAGCGTATAGTCCGGATCCAATGGCCGATTGTTCACATTGGCATGCGTATTCGGTCCCACAGGGGCTTCCTCCAGCAACTTCCCCCCGGCACGCAGGTACAGCGTCTGCGTCTTCCCATCCTCCGGCGGCATCGCACTCACACCCGCGTGCTCCCAACCCGGGCGGCGCGTGTACACAATTGCCGGTTCCTCCATAATCCCGTTTTCTTCCCCCTTCAACCAGTGGTCCAACCACCGGTCAATCAAATCCTGCCGCACCTCCTGCGCCGCCGGATCATCTTGCCCATCGTGTCCACCACCGCCTAAGTACAGTTTCTTTGGACACTCTAACCGCTCGAACATTTCCACCACCTCATTCGGTGGCATTCCCACATCGTGCCAGCCGTGCACAATAAACACCGGACACATCACCCGATCCGCAAAAAGAATGGGCGAACTCAAACGCGTCCACTCCCGTATCAGATCCCAGTCTCCCGAAAGCGCCCACTGCCGCATCAACTCCTGGAAGCCCGCACTCAGAATGCGCCGCCGCATCGTCCGCGTAAAAAACCATTTCGTCAAACAACCGTTACTCACTGCAAAATCATCAAAACGCGTCACAATATTTTGCGGCACCACCGTTGCAACAGAAGGGTGATGCGCCGCCGCCATATGTGCGTGCCAGCCCCCCTGCGAACTCCCCACCACACCCAGCTTCTCCGGATGTACCGGCTGCTCAAACAGCGCCCAATCAATCATATCCTGCAAATCAAAAAGCTCTCGCGGCCCCATATGAAAGGTCAACCCTTCCGAACACCCCTGCCCGCGCACACTATAACAAACTGTCAAATACCCCCGCTCCGCAAATCGGCGTCCCTGCCCCAGCGTAGATACCTTGCTACCTGCATCCCCGTGCCCATGCGCAAACAAAAGCCCCGGCCAACCCCCTTCCGGCACCTCTCCTTCCGGAATACACACCGACACATCCAGCTTCACCCCATCGTTCATCTCCACCCAACAAGCCTGCTCAGAAAACGCCATTCACTCCTCCCTGTATAAGCAATTGGCAATTGATAATTGCTATTTGTCAATTGTCAATTTTTTCACCCTCTCTTCGCCCATTCGCCTCTCTTCGCCTATTCCCCTATCCCCCAATCTCCACCACCATCCCATCCTCCGCCACCATCACCTCTCCACTGTACCCTTCCCGAATCTGCTCCGCCATCAAATAAGGCGTCGTCCGATCCCCGGTAATATCCTCAATCACCAGATGCTTAATCATCACCCGCTTTACACCTGCCTCCGTGGCAATCCGTGCAATATCCGCTGGCGTAATATGCCAGGTTCCCCACGGCTGTGTCGCCAAAAACTCCGGTGTTCCCGAGCACTCAATCGAAAGCAGATCTGCGCCTTTGCAAAACGTAGTAAAATTCTCATCCGGCGTTCCGTCTCCCGTAATCACCACCCGGTGATCCTTCGTATCCACACGGTACACCAGCGTAGGAATAAACCCATGATCTGTAAACGTCACCGAAATCTGGTACCCGTCCTCTTCCAGAAATACACCCTCTCCCTCCACCTCAATCACCTCCGGGTCCAGCGGTTCCAGATCTTTCCCGTGATGCAACCGACTCTCAATATCCTGCTGAAAAGGAGGCCGGATCAGATGCTCCACAAAATGTTTCGTACCTACTGGCCCGTAAATCTTCAGCCGATTCTTACGCACCTTCACCCAGCCCACATAAACCAGGTACGCCACATCCACAATATGATCAAAATGTAAATGCGTCAGAAACAGCCGGTCCACCGTCTCGCACCCCACACCCGCACGTGCCAGGTTCGTACTGGCCGACCGACCACAATCGAACATCAAAATCTCATCGCCCACCTTCAAAATCTGCGCCGGACCACCCCGCCTCGGATTGTCCCGCACCGCACCACTCCCCAGCATCACATACTGTAATCCCATATGTTCCTCCTCAAAATCATCGGCCAAAGGTCATTCACATAAATAATGACATATTCGCCCCCCTCCTCTTAAAATGCCTTGTCCCCCCTTCCCTCCCAGGGAAGGGGGCCAGGGGGTTAGGTTCGATCTTTACAACCCCAATTCGTACAAATACTCCCGGCTGCGTTTTAAACCCTCCAGGGGGGTGTCTTCTCCGGGCATCACATCTTGCTCTACCACCACCCAGCCCGTATACTCCGCCGCATCCAGTTCTTCAACCAGCCCGGTCAAGTCTAAACGGCTCTGCGACAGATCGCAGAACACCCCCTGCTGGACCGCCTCATGATAACTCCATTCCCGCAGCCGCGCCGCACTACCCACATCCGAATCGTATCCCTTCAAATATACGTGCCAGACACGATCTCCATACCGGCGCAACAGTTGCAGAGGATCTCCACCACCAAATGCGTACTGTGCCGTATCCAGACACAGACCCAGAATCC
>JAQCGA010000046.1 GCA_027619145.1 bacterium
GGGACGGCGAAGACGAGTGAGTTTTTTATTTGTTATTATGGAGTGGACGAGGGCGAGGTTGTACAGGATCGGGTGCGTGGCTGGTTGCAGGTACCGCACGTGTGCCTCGATCCGGCGTGGGCTGCGGCGTGTGAGGTGACCGGAGGGTTCTTGCCGTCTGATGTCGAGCGGTTTCCTGAGTCGGAACGGATGATGACCGGGTTTTTGGATTGGTTGGAGCGGAATATTCGGTTGGGGGGCTGGTACGGGTTTTTCGATTGGGGCGACGCGCTGGTGTCCTGGGATCCTGAGATGGGGGATTGGAAGTTCACCGGGCGCTGGGGTTGGTGTAATAGCGAATGGGATCCCCGGCATGGGGTGTGGATTCAGTATTTGCGAACGGGGGATGCGCGGTATTTTCAGTTGGGCGAGGCGATGACGCGGCATTCGATGGATGTGGATACGTGTCATGATCATCCGTTCCGACCGTATATGGTGGGCGGGTGTTTTCGGCATAGTGTGGATCACTTTGGCGATGAGCCCTGCGCGTCCCATACGTTTCTGGACAACTGGATCGATTACTATTACCTTACGGGAGATTTACGTACGTTTGAGGTGCTTCAGGAAGCCGGGGCGTTTTTTATGCGGTATCGGTGGACGGAAGACCCGACGTTCAGTTTTAGTTTGCGGAGTATTGCGAATACGTTTCGCGGGTTGTTGCACGTGTATGACGTGACGGGAGATTCAAAATTCCTGGAGCGTGCCGAGGTGGTGTATGAGGTGATTGCCCGGGGGCAGAATGAGGATGGGAGCTGGCACAAACGTTTCCAGGTGAGTACGCCGGATCGGTTGCCGAATCAGGCGCCGTTCGGGATGGCGACGGAAGGGACGACACTGGCGGTGGAGATGGGTTCGGCCACGCCGTTTACGGATGCGGAGTTTCAGAAGTTGCGAGGGGATAACCGGCCGTTGATTCGTGTGGTGCCGCCGGAGGATCAGAAAGGGTATCAGACGCATTATCTGATGGTGGGGCTGGAGCTGTTTCACCGGTTGACGGGGCGAGAGGATGTGGCGCAGGTGTACCGTCGGGCGGTGGACTGGTTCTGTGGATATCCCAGAATATTGCATGCAGAGTTTGCAATTCAACAGCGGTACGGCGGGATTGTGTGCCGGCATCTGGGATACGCATACCGGATGAGTGGGGACCGGAACTATCTGGAGATTGGGCGCAAGGTTTTGCGGCGGTTGATCCGGGACCAGGATCAGGGGGATGATCCGAAACAGCGTGGGGCCGTTGGGTTGAGTCCTATGTTTATCAGTTTGTTGTTCTGGGGTGTGCCGTATTTGTTGGGTGCGATGGATGAAGCGGGATTGCGAGAATCCGAAGAAGTTTGACGAGGAGGGGTTTGATGGGAAAATCGGTACGGGTGGGTGTTGTTGGGCTGGGCCAGCGCGGGCTTCAGCATTTGAAGGCGTTGTGGAAATTGCAGGGAGAAGGCACAGTGGAGGTGGCCGCGCTGGTAGATCCGTTTGCGGAGAATCTGGCGGAGGAGAAGCTGGAGCGGTTTGTGCCGGGCTTTAATGTAGATGGGGTGCGCCGGTTTGAGGCGTGCGACCGGTTGTTTGCGGCGATGAGTCTGGATGCGTTGTATTTCTGCATTCCGCCGGGGTTGCACAAGGGTGAGTTGTTGCGGGCAGTACGTTCGGGGATTCATATTTTTGCCGAGAAGCCGATGAGTCTTTTTCTGGATGAGGCAATCCAGATGGATGCGGCGATTCGTGAGGCGGGCGGGGTTTCAGCGGCGGTACGAGTCTTCGGCAGAGGCGGCGGCCGGGTTTCTGGCGGATAAGCGGATGGTGATGATGACGTTTGTGGTGGAGGGGGCGCTGGAATCGCATTCGGTAAAGCATACGCGGACGGGTGAATTGGGTGGACCGGCAGACCGGGTGTGGACGAAGAATTTATTGTGGTCCGGGTCTTCGGTGGTGGAGGCGGGGATTCATCAGGTGGATTTGATGCGGTACTGGTGTGGAGATATTGCGTGGGTTCAGGCGGCGTACGTGCCGAGGGATGCGGAAGATGTGGAGGATGGGGGAGACAATCCGTACGCGTATTCGGTGATGTTCGGGTTTCGGAATGGTGCGGTGGGGAATTTGATGATGTCCAAATTGCGGAAGGTGTACAGGGGTGATGGGTATGAGAATATTTTGTGGAATCATGGGCATTTGAAGTTTGAGGGAGATGAGCTGGCGGCGTATTATTACGATGGGGTGTATCCGCCTGCTGAGACTCCGAAGCGGGAACAGCTTCGGCACGTGATTCCAGTTCCACCGAAGCGGGATGCGACGGAGGCGATTACTCGGGCGTTTGTAGAAGCGGTTGCCCGAGGGGATGAGAGTCTGTTGAAGAGTACGTTTTCGAGCAGTATGAATAGTTTGGCGGCGGTGCTGGCGGCGAATGTGTCCCACGAGCGAGATGGAGAGCGGATTGATCTGGAGAGGTTTGCTTCGGGGCGGGAGTATGAGAGATATCGGAGGAAGGTTGGAGGTGAGTGAGGTGGACAGGCGAATAGAAAGCGTGTTCGCTGATTCACGGTTACTTGCAATAGTAGCTTAAAGGCAACCTCAAAAAATACATTTGAGGCAAAGCAAGTCAAAGGGACAGCGCAATGGATGGAATTCTATCGGCTATCTTGAATGACCAAAACGCACTTGAAAATCGGCGAGTGGAACAGATAGTTGCCATCTGTGGCAATGGCACATTGTCCGATGATTCTGAATGTTCAACGCAATTCCGCAGTTTCTTAAAGAACATCTCTTCTCGAATACTTAGAAAATATGCGGATGAGTGTCTAGATGGCTCTACTCCCAGGAGCTCTAATTCTGGGCTAATTTTACAAGACGTTGTCAATGAAGTAGGGGAAAGGCTAGGTTTTTCAGTTAGCCATGGTTTCTATAGAGGGTCTTCCTCACGCGTTGGCAACGATGGTTTGTGGATTTCAACTAACTTCTCCTTCGTGATTGAAGTAAAGACCTCAGACCTCTCTGTAAAGCTGGACAATATTGCTGGTTATCGTGAGAGGCTCATCGAATCGCAAGAAATTAGGGAGGAGAGATCGTCTGTTCTAATCGTTTTGGGGCGGCAAGATACTGGTGATCTTGAAGCTCAAATCCGGGGTTCAAAATACGCCTGGGATATCAGGCTCATTGGAATTGATGCCCTTTTTAGGTTGATCGAAATCAAAGAGAATCTGAATGATCCCAATACCATACATCAAATTGTAGAACTGTTAAAACCCATCGAGTATACGCGCGTTGATAAAATTGTAGAGATTGTATTTTCTACATCTTGGGATATCTCATCCACTGACGAACCTAATGTTACCGGACAAACGGAAATTGTTGAAGTTGCAGCACCACCATCTATCTCCGTAACAAATAACGAAACAAGGTCGCACGCTAGCCCAGTGAAGTTCTATGAAAAGTGTATAGCTCGTATAAATCAAAAACTGGACAAGCATCTTATAAAAAATGGAAGGGTTACATATTCAAGCCCCGATAAAACTACAAATGTTGTTCTCCTCAATTCTAAGGCATATACGGATCCAAGAGGAAAATCTTATTGGTACGGATTTCGACCTAATCAGGATGAATTTTTAAGTAGTAAGGAATCGTCATTTGTGGCATTTGGATGTGGGAGCGAGAATAAAATTATCCTTATACCTTTTGATCGGTTTAGAGAGTTCATCCCTGAATTAGGAACTACCAATAATGAAGACGGGGAACTTGTCCATAGTCATGTCGTCATAGTCGAATCTGAAGAGGGCTTCGTCATGCGGGTTGGGGATCGATATGTGGATGTTACTGATTATTCAATTTAATTACGAGCAATAGCAAAATATGTGGGCGATATTATCCTATCTATTTGCTTACTGAATTCAAAACTGCAAAACAGGCAACAAGTCGACTCTTGATCTTCGTGAACTCCATCTGCCCAACCGTCCTTCGCTCTTCGGTAAGGTCTGGAAACCGCGACTGTTGATTCCCTGATTCTTTGATTCCTTGATTCGCTGATTCTCTAATTCGAAAGGATTTTTAAATGGGATCGATTGATTGGCCGTTAGATAAACTGGTGAGCTACAAGCCAGAGCAGACGAAGCAGGCGGATTTTGAGGCGTTCTGGTGTGGGTGTCGGGCGGAGAGTGAGAAGGTTGCGGTGAATGCTGAGTTTAAAGAAGTGGAAGGTCTTTTGCCGCTGGCCCGGGTGTACGATGTGGGGTTTGATGGGGTGGATGGGGTTCGGGTGAAGGGGTGGTTTCTTACGCCGAAGGATGTTTCCGGGCCGTTGCCGACGGTGGTGCAGTTTATTGGATATACGGGTGGGCGGGAGTATCCGCATCAGCTTGCGCCGCATGTGCTGAACGGGTTCTGTGCGTTTATTATGGATACGCGTGGACAGGGTGGGAATACGGGGCAGAAGCTGGCGACGTCTCACGGTGGGCAGCGGGGGTTTATTTCGCATGGGATTCTGGATAAAGAGGAGTACTATTACCGGAATCTGTACCTGGATACGATTCGAGCGGTGGAGACGGTGCGGGAACGGGAAGAAGTGGATGGGGACCGGATTGCGGCAATTGGTGGGAGCCAGGGTGGGGCGTTGACGATTGCCTGTGCGGCGCTTTCTCGGAATGTGCGGGTGATGGCACCGGACGTGCCGTGGTTGTCGCATTTTCGGCGGTCGGTGGATATTGCGGTGGGGCCGTATGAAGAGATTACGGATTTTATGAAGCGATTTCCGGAGGAGATTGAGCAGGCGTTTGAGACGCTGTCTTATTTTGACAATATGAATCTGGCCAGTATGGTTTCCGTGAGTCATGCGTATTACTCGGTGGGGTTGTGGGATGATGTTTGCCCACCGTCCACGGTATATGCATCTTATAACTGGTTGCCGGAGGGAATCGAGAAGGCGATTGAGGTGTATCCGTATAACAAACATGAGGGGGGTGGCGCTTTGCATCAACACCGGAAGTTGCAATGGTTGCGAAAGGTGTTGGGCTGAGTTTCGGGTTGGTTAACGAATGGAGGGTGGAGATGCAACTTCAATTTTGTGGTGGGGCACAGACGGTTACGGGATCGCAACATTTGTTGAAGGTGAATGGAAAGTCGATTCTTCTGGAGTGTGGGTTGTTCCAGGGGCGGCGACAGGAGACGTACGAGAAGAATCAGAATTTCTGTTTTGATCCGTCCACGGTGGATGTGATGGTGCTTTCGCACGCACATATTGATCACAGTGGGAATATTCCCAATCTTGTGCGGAACGGATTTGACGGACAGATTTTTGCGACGGCTGCGACGGTGGATTTGTGTCAGATTATGTTGCGGGATTCAGCGTATTTGCAGGGGCGGGATATTGTATGGGCCAACAAGATCCGCAAGCGTCAGAATTTGCCTCCAGTAGAGCCGCTGTATACGATTTCGGATGTGGAGAAGGCGATGTCTTTGTTTGTGGGCATCCAGTATGATCGGACCTTCCAGATTTGTCCGGGGGTGCAGGCGACGTTTCGGGATTCGGGGCATATCTTAGGGTCGGCGGGGGTGTTGTTGGAAATTGAGGAAGACGGGAAAAAAATCCGTTTGGGGTTCAGCGGGGATATTGGACGGACGGATGTGCCCATTTTGCGAGACCCGAATGTGTTGCGGGATATCGATGTGCTGATTATGGAGAGCACGTATGGGAATCGCCTTCATGGTCCGCGGGAAGATGTAGAGGAAGAACTGGCGGAGGCGATTCAGGATGTGGCGAAGAGTGGGGGGAAGGTGGTCATTCCAGCGTTTGCGGTGGGTCGCACGCAGCTTGTGGTTTATATGTTGCATAAGTTATTCGACCAGGGACGAATTCCGGATATGCCGGTGTTTGTGGATAGCCCGCTGGCCACGGCGGCCACCCAGGTGTTCCGTTCACACCCGGAGTGTTTTGACCAGGAGACGTATCGAATGTTCCTGGAGGACCATCAGGATCCGTTCGGGTTCAAGAGGTTGAAGTATATTTCCTCGGTGGAGGAGTCCAAAAAGTTGAATGATTTGAAGTATCCGCATATTATTATTAGTGCATCGGGAATGGCAGAAGGTGGACGGATTGTGCATCATTTGCGGAACAATATTGGGGACCCGCGGACGCTGGTTTTGCTGGTGGGGTATGCGGCCGAGCACACGCTGGCGCGGCGGATTATGGATGGGAACAAAGAGGTGAAGATTTTCGGAGAGGCGTTCCAGGTTCGCTGCAAGGTGAAGACGATGGATGCATTTAGTGCCCATGCGGATCGGAACGAACTTCTGGCGTATGTGGATTATACGCCACCTGAGAAGCTCAAGCAGATTTTTCTGGTACATGGCGAGGCCGAGCAGGCATTGCCGTTGAAAGAGGCGTTGGAGAAGAAGGGATACGGGTCGGTTCACTATCCGGCACCGAACGATACGTTTGAAATTTGAAAAACCGTACAAGCGTTCGTTATTCATCCATAGTTGACCCATTTACACGGAGAGGTAGGGTATGGCAGGTAAAGGACGTATTCGAGTTGGGATCCTGGGACAGGGACGCAGTGGACGGAATATTCACGCAAACTGGTTCACACAGTCCCCACGGAAATACCAGATTGTGGCGGTGTCGGATATTTTGAAGGATCGCCGCGAGCGGGCGGAGCAAGAGTATGGCTGTGATGTGTATGCGGATTATAAGGATTTGTTGAAGCGGGACGATATTGAGCTGGTGGTGAACGCGCTTCCCAGCTTTTTACATCCGCAGGGTACAGTGGATGCCCTACTGGCCGGACACCACGTGGTTTGTGAAAAGCCGCTGGCACCTACCACGAAGGATTTTCGCCGGATGGTCAGCGCGTCGAAGAAGGCTGGCAAGATTCTGGCTCCGTATCAACAGTCCCGGTACGCGGCTCATTTTCAGCAGATCCTGAAGGTAATAGGATCGGGTATCCTGGGGCGTATTGTTTTGATTCGGATGGCGTATAATGGATATGCGCGGCGTTGGGATTGGCAGACGGTGCAGGAATACAAGGGTGGCAACCTGTTGAATACCGGTCCCCACCCGATGGACCAGGCGCTGTGTTTGCTGGACTGGAAGATGCCGCAGGTATTTTGCGAGTTCGACCGGGCCAATACGTTTGGGGACGCCGAGGATCATGTGAAGATTTTGTTGAAGCGCAAGGGATCGCCTACGATTGACCTGGAGATTTCTTCGTGCGATGCGTATCCGGGAGATATGTTCAAGATCTACGGTACTCAGGGCGGGTTGACAGGTGGGCCGAGTGGGCTGAAGTGGCGATTTTTCAAGCCGAGTGAAGCTCCGAAGCAGGATCTGGTTCGGAGTCCGTTGCCGGGGCCCAGTTATTGTCGGGAAGATTTGACGTGGCATGAACGGACCTGGGAGCCTACAGAAAAGCAGAAGAGTTCTTTCAACTTTATGTCGAAGTCTTATTATGACCATCTGTACAAGGTGCTGCGCGATGGCGCACCTCTGTTTATTACGCCGGAGCAGGTGGGGGTCCAGGCTGCGGTGATGGAGGAATGTCACAAGCAGGCTCCTCTGTCGAAGATGAGAGCGAAGGGGTGGACAAAAGGGAGCTGAGGGATAGGCCCTACAAAGAGAAGTGAACTGAATGATACGGTGATGATCTGCGCGGACGACCGGTTTTTCCGGCTGTCCGCGCAGGCACAGTGGAGTGGAATGGATGGAATCGAAAAAGGAAGAAATGCTGGAGCAGGCAATCCGGCGGTTGCCGCGTATTCCGCTGGGGGTACGTCCCACGCCGTTGGAGGCGATGCCCCGGTTGAGTGAGCACCTGGGGGGGCCGCCGCTTTATATCAAGCGGGACGATTTGACGGGGTTGGCGTTTGGGGGGAATAAGACGCGGATGCTGGAGTTTTCGATGGCGGATGCGAAGGCGAAAGGGGCGGAGGTGGTTGTGATGGGGGCGGCGGTGCAGTCGAATTACTGCCGACAGCTTGCGGCGGCCTGTGCGAAGCTGGGGCTTGAGTTGAGGTTGTTCATGCGTCCTGAACGGGAGATCGATCGTACGCAGGTGCAGGGCAACGGGTTTTTGCAGCGGATGTTTGGTGCGCAGGTGACGGTGCTGGAGGACAACCGGTTTGATAAGCAGCGGGCGGCGATTGAGGCTGAAATTGGGCGACTTCGGGCCGAGGGGCGGAATGTGTACCGTCCCCGGGAGCTGGACACTGTGGATCTGGATGCGATTGCATATGCGGAAGTGGGACTGGAACTGGTACGACAGTGTCGGGTTGCGGGGATTCGCCCAAAGTTCCTGTACACGGCGGCGCTGGATACCACGCAGGCGGGTCTGGTGCTGGGGCTTTCGTACCTGGAGAGCTCGATCCAGGTGAAAGGGATCAGTCCGTTTCAGGGGATGCCGGAACGTAAGGAGAATATGGCGCGTATGGCCAACCAGGCAGTGAAGCGGTTGGGGTTGGACTTTGGTGAGATGACGCCGGAAGATTTTGATAACGATGATGGCTTTGTGGGAGAGCGGTACGGGATTCCGACGGAAGCCGGGATTGAGGCGCTTCATACCGTGGCGCGTTGTGAGGGCATTTTGCTGGATCCGGTGTACACGAGCAAGGCGATGGGCGCGTTGTTTACACAGATCCGAGAAGGCAAGTTGCCCAAAGATGAGCCGGTTGTATTTTTGCACACGGGGGGAGCGCCCGCGCTGTTCGGGTACGTGGAAGAGGTGTTGTTGCAGGAAGACGGTTCAGGCAGGAGCTGAGGTTTGAGCCACTCAAGGAGAACGAAATGCCACGCAAGAGGCTGCGAGTTGCGGCGTGTCAGATGCATGCAGGAGAAGATATTGAGTTGAATACGGCGCGGGTGGCGGAGAAGCTGAAAGAGTGTGCTGCGGAGGGAGTAGAGGTTGCTTCGTTTCAAGAGGGTGTACTGTACGGGTATAGTTGCCGCGAGGAATTTTGGAACGATTTGGACATGGAGCGGCTGCTACGGGCGGAGCGGAAGATTGTTCGAACGTGCAAGCAGGAGAGAATTGCTGCGGTGGTGGGTTCGGCACATATGGAAAATGGTGTGCGTTACAATAGTTTGCTGGTGGTGGATCGGGATGGTACGGTTCGGGGGCGGTACGGGAAGATTCATCTGGCGGGGGAGGAGTGGTGTTCGCCTGCACAGACGTTGCCCATTTACCGACTCTGTGGGGTAGATTGTTGTTTTTTGATCTGTCACGATGTGCGGTATCCGGAACTGGTGCGGTTGCCAGCGGCTGCCGGTGCACAGGTATGTTTTTTCTGTAGCTGTGAGAGTCCGGTAACGGCGGAATGGAAATTGGCGGCGTACTGGGCTATGCCGGTGAGCCGGGCTACGGAGAATTCGATTTACGTGGTGATGGCGAACGCGCCTGCGGATATGCAGGATTTGAATCGGTCCGGTTCGTCGCACGGAGAATCCAAGGTGATTCATCCGGATGGAAATCTGCTGGGCGAGGCGGGTATTTTTACAGAGGAAGAGGTGGTGTGCGATCTGGACCTGGCGGCGGCAGACCGGCATATTGCGTTGCGGGCGGTGGAGGATGAGACACGGGTGCGCGACTGGCTTCAGGCGGGTCTGGCGCTGGTGGAGCGATCTCCAACAGGCAAGAACGGACGTGCAACGGCGAAGGTTCGACAAGGGAGAAGTACGAAATGCGGTTGAAGAATAAGGTGATTGTGGTAACAGGCGGTGCATCCGGGATTGGGCGGGCTGCGGTGCGGTGTTGCGCGAGAGAGGGCGCTTCTGTGGCGGTGGTGGATATGGATGCGGAGGGAGTTGCGGCCACGGTTCAGGAGGTGAAGGCGCTGGGGGTAGAGGCGGCAGGTTTTGCTGTGGATGTGCGTGACGAAACTCAGGTGCGCAACATGATGGAGGGCGTGGTTGCAGCATTCGAGAAGGTGGACGGACTGGTCCACGCAGCGGGGATTTTGGAGGGTGCGTTTGTGCCGGTGGATTTGTTTGAAGAGGCGACGTGGGACCGGGTGCTGGATGTGAATTTGAAAGGGAGTTTTCTGGTTTGTAAGTACGCGGTACCGGCAATAGAGCGTGCCGGTGCCGGGGTGATTGTATTAATTTCTTCGGGTGCGGGCGTATCTGGCGGTAGTTCGTCGGTTGCGTACGGCTCGAGCAAGGGTGGGGTACACGGGTTGTCGTTGGTGCTGGCTGCACAACTGGCTTCTCGGAATATCCGGGTGCATGGGGTTTGTCCGGGTTCAATTGATACGCCGTTGAAGCGGCGGCAACTGGAGGCTGGCGGACGACCGTTTGACCCGGAAAAGTCTGGTTTGGGCGATCCGGAAGGAGTGGGGAAGCTGTTGTCTTTTCTGGTGTCCGATGAAGCGGATTACGTGCGGGGTACGATTTTTACACGATGAGCGGACGTGTTCAAAAGGGGAGCAGGATGGGGAGCAAAGATCAGAGGTCAGAACTTCTTTCACCGGAAGCCTACCTGGGGCATCCCGTGGGTGCGGATTATAAGGTGGCGAACTGGGAGAAGATTCGCGGGTATTTTGCGCATGTGGCGGAACACTCGGATCGGGTGAATGTGCGTGAATTGGGGAAAACGACGGAGGGGCGACCGTATGTGGTGGCGGAGATTTCATCTGCGGAGAATCTTCGGGATCGGAATCGGCATCTGGAAGATCGGAAGAAGGTGGCGGACCCGAGGTTGATCCGGGATGGGGCGGAAGAGCGAAGTTTGATTGAGGATGGGAAAGTAGTGGTGTATTTCGGGTGTGCGATTCACGGGAATGAGGTGGGTGCAACGCAGATGTCTCTGGAGTTGCTGTACGAGCTGGCATCAGGGACTTCGGCGGAGATTCAGGAGATTCTGGATCGGGTAATTCTGGTGATGGTGCCGTCGAGCGATCCAGATGGGCTGGACAATGTGATTGCGTGGTACGAGCAGACGCTGGGCAAGGCCTGGGAAGGTTCCGGGATGCCATGGATTTATAATACGTATGCGGGCAATCAAAATGTGTGGGATACGGTACATTTGAATTTGAATGAGTCGCGCATGGATGCCCGGCTGCTCTACCAGGAGTGGTTGCCCAATATTATGGGCGATGTGCACCAGTGGGGGAGTTCAAGCGCACGGCTCCTGGTTCCGCCGCATAGTGATCCGACGAATGTGAACTTGCATCCATTGCACAATCAGTTGTTGTATATCGTGGGTGGATTTATGCAAGCGGAGTTGATTCAGGCGGGTAAGACGGGGGTGCGGAGTGGATATCAGTATTCTACGTATGAGAGTGGGATTCCGAGGTACACGGCTTCCCGGCATAATATGGTGAGTTTTCTCACGGAGGCGGCGAGTTGCCGGGTGGCCACGCCTTTGTTTTTGACGCGCAGGCAACTGGATTCCGATCACGATGAAGTGACAACACAGAACCCGCTGCCCTGGCCGGGCGGCTGGTGGCGGTTGCGGGATATTGTGGAGTATGAGAAGATCGGGTATAGGGCCGTGCTGAAGGCAGCTGCGCGAAACCATGAGTTGTTCCAGCAGGCTTCGATTCGAGCGGGGCGAGATGCGATTCGGAAAGGGCAGGAGGAGCCGCCGTTCGCGTGGCTGGTTCCGGAGGCGCAACACGATCCGGGTAGGGCGGCGCACATGCTGGAGTTGTTGCATTTTTCTGGCGTGGAGGTGCACCAGGCGGAAGAAGCGTTTGTAGCGGATGAGGTGTCGTATCCGGCCGGTACTTTTGTGATGTATGCCGCGCAACCGTTTCGGACGTATGTGAAGGATCTGTTGGAGCGACAGGATCCGCCTACAGGACCCACGCCGAACCGATTTGAGGGTTGGACGCTACCGTTGCAAATGGGTGTGCGGTGGGTTACTGTGAACGGGACGTTTGAGTGCAGGACGGAGAAGCTGATGGAGATTCCTCGGCCCGAAGGCAAGGTTCAGAGCGGTGAGAGGACGACCGGGTATGTGGTTTCTGTGGGTGCAAATGACGATTATAAGTTGATTAACAGGCTACATAAGACAGAGGTTCCGTTTCAACTGATTTCATCCGGGGAAGTATGGGCGTCTGAGGCTGGTGAGCGGGTGCCAGATGGGTCGTTGTTTGTGCCTGGAGATGAAGGTGTTCGGAAGCGTTTGCCAGAGCTGGTTGAAGGGGTGGGTGTAACGTTGTGTGGAACCGATGTGGTTCGGGCGAGAGTGGAGGCGAACCTGAATGCGGTGTCTTCACCCCGTACTGGAGTGTACAGGCCCTGGATGGAGAATCTGGATGAGGGCTGGACGAGGTTCGTTCTGGAAGCGTTTGAGTTTCCGTACACAGCGGTTCACAATGCGGGTATTCGTGCGGGAAATTTGAAGGAACGGTTCGATTGCCTGGTTCTTCCGTCTATGTCAACTGCGGAGGCGCTGGAAGGACAACGACCGGAGGCGACTGCGCCGCGTTATGCGGGTGGGATTGGACAGGACGGGGCGACGTGTCTTCAGGATTTTGTGAGAGAAGGCGGTACGCTGGTTTGTATTGACGAGGCATGTAATTTGCCGATGGATCTGTTTGGAATTCCGGTGAAGAATATTCTGTATGGTTTGCCGCAGGAGACGTTTTTTTGCCGGGGGTCCAGTTTGCGTATTCAGGTGGACACGTCGCATCCGGTGGGATATGGGATGCAGGCGTGGATGTCTGCATATTTTTACGAGGCGCAGGCGTTTGAAGTTTGTGGGCCGGAAGCAACGGTGGTTGCTCGGTACGCGGATACGGGGCTGGTGGAGAGCGGGCGAATTCGGAGTGGCGAAGCGTTGATCTCTGGAAAGCCGGCGATTGTGGATGTGGCGTACGGGAAGGGGCATATTGTGTTGTTGGGGTTCCGGGTGCAGCGAAATGCGCAGACACACGGGACATATCGCTTTCTGTTTAATGCCATTCAGCGGAGTACGCTGGGTGTGGAGAGAGGTTGAGATGGCGGAGCAACGTCCGAATATTCTCTGGATTTGCACAGACCAGCAACGATGGGATACGATTGGGGCGCTGGGTAACCCTCACGTGTCCACGCCAAATATTGATCGGCTGGTGGCAGAGGGTGTGTCGTTTACACACGCGTATTGCCAGAGCCCGATCTGTACGCCGAGTCGGGCGAGCTTTTTGACGGGGATGTATGCGAGTGCGGTGCATGTGAACGGGAATGGGAACGCGTATTTTCCTGACA
>JAQCGA010000047.1 GCA_027619145.1 bacterium
GTACCCGTGATGTCCGAAGGCATGAGGTCGGGGGTGAACTGGATGCGGCTGAAAGAGAGGTTGAGGGCTCTGGCCAGGGTGCTGATGAGCAAGGTCTTGGCCAGGCCGGGCACGCCTACGAGTAGGGCGTGGCCTCCACAGAGCAGGGCGATGAGGAGCTGTTCGACGATTTCTTTTTGGCCGACGATGACTTTGCTGATTTCACCTACAATGCGGGTGTGGGCGTCTCTTAGTTTTTCTACGGCTTCGAGGTCGTCGGGGGTCTGGTCGGGCATCTGGATTCCTTACAGGGTCGGGGTTATCGTTGGGGCACGGTGCGCCATGCCTTTACTTCGGTACGGGAAATGAGGGCGATCACGTTTTTTGTTTTTGTTTTTTCGCTGCAGGAAAAAGGATGTTGTTCAGGATAAGGCGGTAGCCGGGCGAGTTGCGGCGCAGGGCGAGCTGGGTGGGCGGGTCGCCTACGAAGTGCTGGTAGTCTTCCGGGTCGTGGCCTGCGTAAAAAGTAAACGTGCCCCGGCCCATGTTGCCGTGGATGTATTTGACCTGATCGGTGCCGGTGATTTGACCCAGAATGGTGATGGGTTTTTTGATCAGGCTTTTGCGGAAGGCTGTGGTCTGCCCCAGAAATCCTTTGACGACGGGGACGTGGTTCTGGGTAAGCATGGTAGGTACCGGGTCGTATTTGGCGGAGAATTCGAAGAGGGTGAACGCTGCGGCCTCGGGGCCGCGCACCTGGCCTGCACCGGTGGGGGAAATGTCGATGTCAGAGTATTCGTATTCCATTGGGTCCATCACGAGCCGAAAGTTTTCGAAGGCCAGGGTTCGTGAGAAGTCCAGTTTTGCCTGGGCACCGGGGTCTGGTGGGTCGCCATCGTAGACGGTATCTACAATGTCTACACCCGCTGCTGCCAGGGCAATGTCGAAGGTGTCTGTGGCAGAGCACATGGCGAATGTGAATCCACCGTTGTTAATGTAGTCCAGAATGGACAGGGCTGCCTTGCGTATTTCGGATTCGACTTTGGAGAAACCGGTGCGTCGAGCCAGATCTTCGAATGAGGCTTGTTGCTGGCGGTACCAGAGCTGGTTTCCATGGCTGCGGTAGAATTTTCCGTATTGGCCGGTGAAGTCTTCGTGGTTCAAGTGAAGCCAGTCGTATTCGGAGAGTTTTCCGGAAAGGACTTCTTCGTCCCATAGGGTATCGTAGGGAATTTCGGCATAGGTGAGCGCCAGGGTAACGGCGTCGTCCCAGGGTTGTTTGCTGGGTGGGGTGTACACCGCAATACGGGGCGCTTTTTCCAGGCGGATGCGGTCCATGTTGCCTTCTTCAATTTCGGCGTAGATGCGTGCGGTCTGGGCGCTGGAAATAGAGGTGAAGCTGACGTCGCGTAGCCGGCATTCTTGCGCTATGGCATCTGCGTTGTCCACTAAGAAAGAGCCGCCTCGGTAGTTGAGCAGCCATTCCACCTGGATGTTGTGTTGCAAGGCCCAGTACGCGATGCCGTAGGCTTTGAGGTGGTCGGTTTGTTCCAGGTCCATGGGGATGAGCAGTTTGTCTGCGGAGGCAATGCGGGGAGCGGCGAATAGGCAGAGGATGGCGAGGAGTGGTGGTAGACATCGGAATTGCAAATTGTAAATTGTAAATTGCAAATTTTGAATTGTTTTCCTGGGTTTTCTGTTTTGTGTTATCTGTATTTGTCTCGAACGTTTAACCGGTTTCTTTGTTGGGGTTTTCGAGGGCTTCAATTTTTTCTCTCAGGGCGCGTAAGCGGTTTCGAGCCAGGTCGGCTTCCAGGCTTTTGGGGTATTCGATAAGAAGGGTTTCACAGGCGCGCAGTGCGTCGTGATATTGTCCCAGGCGTTCTTCGTAGATGCGTGCGAGTTGGATGTGTGCCCAGGGGCAAAGAGGGCTCCAGGGGATGTCGGTGACCAGTTTACGGCAGGCCTGAATGGCTTCTGGGTAATGACCCAGGGTGTCGAGAAGTTCGACGGCGGCGGCGAGTGCCCGGTCCAGCAGGCCAGAATTGGGATAGGTGTTGATGAAGGTTTGGAATGCTTGAAGCGCTTTTTTCAGGTGATGTTGTCGCTGGAGTGTGTAGGCTTGTGCAAACGCTTCGAGTGTTTCGGGGCCGGATGTTTCTCCTTCCTGGATGAGAACAGAGAGGTCCAGTGCATCATTGAGTGCAAAGCGAACGGCGGGGCCGGAGAGGAGGGTTTCCAACTGTATGCCTGCTTCTTCAAACTTTCCGGCCATGAACAGGCACTCCGCAATCCGCTGGTGAGCCTGGGCTGTGTCTTCCGGGTTGTTCTGTTGGGTTCCTACGATGCGGTAGGTGGATTCGGCTTCGTCGAATCGATCCTGTTGGACATAGAGGTCTGCAAGCTCGAAGGCCGCCTGGTTGTACCAGGGGGAGCGGTTATTGGAACGGAGCAGGGCCTGGAAAGTTTCCATGGCCTCGTTCAGATTTGTTTTCACCAGGAGGTGTCCCAGGCGATAGCGGGCTTCGTCTGCCTGGATGCGGGAGTCGTGTTCATTGATGAGTTCCCGGTACAGGCGTTCGGCTTCCGTGTTGTGGCCCTGCCCTTCACGGGAACGTGCGAGCCCAAGCAGGGCCAGGGGAAGCACGTTGCGAGCCTGTGTTGTTTGGGCAACGGCCTGGAATGCCGCGGCGGACGTGGCGAAATCTTTTGCATCCAGTGCATACGATGCCACCTGGAGCAGGCTGGCCTGACGGTGTGCTGTGTTGGCGGAATGCTCGGTGAGTACGCTCAACGCGTTTGCTGTAAAGCCTGTGGCCAGGGCGTATGTGGTGAAGAGGCGGAGCCGGGCGTTGTCTTCTGGATGCGTACGAATTTCTTCTGAGAGCAAGGAGAAGATACGTTCCTGTTCAGTACCTTCCCGGCCAAATTGTCGCAACCGGGCTTCGATCAAGCCCAGGTACTGCGGTTCTTCTTGAACAAAAATGAGGTATTCTTGAACCGCTTCCGGATACCGGGCCCGGCTTTCGGATAGTTCGGCAATTTCTCGGGCGAAGAGATATGGGTTGTGTAATGTTTCCCGGCCTCGACGGTACGCCGCTTCGGCTTGCACGGGCAGATTGTGTTTTCGGTACCGGTCTGCGACCAGGGCGAAAAAGCTTTTGGCGGATGCGCCTTCCAGGATGGCCTCGTAATTCTGGAAAGCCTCTTCCTGGCGGCCCAGAGTCATCAGGGCGTCGGCCAAACGGAGCCGTGCGTTCTGATCGCGTGGGGAGGACTTGAGGTGCATCTCCAGCAGGAGGACCGCCTCTTGATGCTTGCCCGTGCGAGATAACGCGGCTTCCAGGCGGAAGAGGATGTCCACCCGCCCGGGGTGAGATTCGTGCAATGCCTGGTAGAGACGGATGGCTTCTTTCAAGTTGCCTTCGGCTTCCAGGGCCATGGCCTGCTGGAGTTGCTGGTTCAGACTCTGGCCGTGTGCAGGAAGTGCCCCCAGGAGAAGGGCGAGGCAGAGGAGGGTATGGAGAAATGGTTTCATGAATTCAGCCGGTTTAGAGAGGTGGAAGGCAATTTCGGTACTTCACGAAACCAAACATATTGGCCCGGACATCACCTGCGCCAGCGTCAATCGTAGAGGCGAGGCATGCCTCGCCCTGGCGTTTTTCGGCCGATTGCAGGTGGGCGGGGAAACCCCGCCCCTACGGCCAATGTAAAAGTACCTGGAATCCGGGCCTTTATGATATTGGGGGATGTACTGAATTTGACAGTGTGTATTACGGATTTTCCGGATTGGTTTGTTCTTTCGTCTTTGAGACCGGAGCATCTTGCATGAGGGTTTCGAAATACCGGCGAATCAGGCCCTGGTATCTTGCGGGGTACCCTTCATTGAGGGCTTGCCGGAGGCGCTGCCGCAACGGGTTTTGGGTTTCGCCCAGGTCTGCCGGAAGAGAGCCGGGACCCCGGTAGACGAGCTCTTGGCCTCGCGTTCTTCGCTGCGGCCGCGTTCGCGCATCGAATGCTGAGCGTCCAGCATGCGGGAGAGGATTTTTTGCTGGCGGTTCAGAAGAGGGCGGTCCAGGTCCTGGTTCTGGAGAGACCGGGCGGCTTCTTCCATTTCAGACGCAATGTCTCCCAGGTCTCCCAGCATTTTCTGCTGTTGTGCACCCAGTTGTTGGCGGAGTTCCTGCAGGGCCTGCTGGATGGCGCGTTGCCGAGCGGCCATTTGGGCCAGGCTTTGCTGCTGGCCGGGCGTGGATCCGCCTGGTTTTTGCTGGCTGAAAAGGCTTTCTCCCTGGCCGTTGAGGTCACCTTGTTGTTGGGACATCGCTTCCATTTTCTGGAGCATTTCGTCGAACCCTACAGCAGAACCCGCGGCCTGCATTTCACCAATGGCCCTGCGAACCGCCAACGCCGTCGCATTGAGCGCACCCATGGCGTCCTGGGCGCTTTGAGAAGCGCGAGAGGTATTTCCACTTTGGAGATTGCCAGCGGTTTCGTCCATTTTTTGCAGGGCCCTGCCCAGGGCGGCACCGGTTTGGGGTGTGATGAAAAAAGTTTTTCGGGAGGCCTCCAGGAGGCGGTCTGCCAGGCGGCCTGCACCTGAAAGGATCCGTGCCTGTTCCAGGGCGAGGTCCGAAGGATCTGCATTGGGTGCGCGTTCAGCAGCGTGGCGTGCGGTTTCTTCCTGGCTCCGGGAGAGAGAGAGCAGGTCGCGCAGCATGCGATTCAATTCCCTGGTGAGCTCGGCCTTTTGGCGTTGTACGAAGTTTTGCCGCGTTTGTTGAAGCTGGCCGGACAGTTCTTGAAGGTCTTTGGCGATTTGTTCGGCCTGGTTTCGGGCAGGTGTCTGCTGTGCTGTGCGGAGGTCCTGGCTGATCTGTTCCATGCGTTCGGATATATTTCGGTTGTCCAGTTCTTTTGCGAGATTGTCCAATTCGGCTGCGGCAGGATCATCCATCTGTTGTGCGGCGCGGCGCAGTTCGTCTTGTATTTGCTGAGCATCCCGTTGCAACGCATCTTCTCGTTCGGCCAGGCCGTCCAGGTTTTCTTCAGGGCGTACGGCTTCGGCCAGGTTCTGTTGTTTTTCGGCCAGGTCGTTCAGGCTTTTGACCAGGGCATCCAGGGTTTGTTGTTTTTGAACTTCTTTGAGAAGGGCAATGGTACGGTCCAGGTTTTGTTGAAACGCTTCTTGTTGTTCTCGGAAGTTTTCCAGGGCATCTTCCACGGCCTGAGGGTCCACGTCTTGCATGGCCTGCTGGAGTTGTTCCATCGCTTTTTTTAAAGCGGGGGTTTCAATCCGGGAGAGCAGTTCCCTAACTTCGTCCATTTTTTGCAGGGATTCCTCGGACATCAGCCCGCTTTGTTCGAGTCTCTGCAGGGTTTCGTCCAGACTTTTTGCGAGTTCTTGGAGTTGCTCTCCGGCCTGAGCCTGGTCTTTGAGGGCCGTTTCAAGTTCTTTCTTTTCCTGCCAGTTCAGGTCATTGTTTTTGAGTAGTTCGCGTGCTACTTTTTCCAGTCTTTGTTGCAGGTCATTGCCTGCTTCCTGCATGCGTTCCAGTTGTTCAATGCTCTGTTCTTGTTCTTGCTGTGCCTGCTGGTGAATTTCGATGAGAGAAGGAAAGCGGATGGTGAAGGCAGAGGTTTCGTTCTCTCCAGGACCAGACAGGGTGTTGGTATCATACACCCGTACTCGGTAGGCGATCTGGTCTCCGGGGAGGAGGTCCAACTGTGAGAGGTCCCACACAGAAATCTGGCTGATTTCCCGAGCACCCGGAGTATCCAGAGGAATCTGCTGGATCTGGTCGTCTGTTTGGTCGTTGACGCGATAGCGAATTTCCATGTGTGCAACGCCGAAGTCGTCGTGGGCTTCAGCCAGAAGGGCAACCTGCATGCCTTCTCCCAGTTCGATATCTCTTCCAGGGCGAAGCAGGCGAATTTCGGGTGGGTGGTCCTGAAGGGCGAGCATTCGGTATTGCACGGGATCCCGGTTGGTTATGCCCAGAGTATCTTTCAGGCCCACCACATACCGGTTGTCTCCGGATACGGTGAGTTCGATCGTTGCGGTGTTGTTCTGCACTCGAGCAGACAGGCGTGTGCCGCCTTCAAAGGCGAGCCAGGTTTCGGACAGAGGGTGGCTTGCAGAAATGGAGAGGGATATGCGGGTGCCAGCCGGCACAGCAACGTCACCACCTTCTACCTGGGTGCGAGGGGGTAATCCGGTATAAGCAGGGTAGTGTTCATTATGGGTGATGCCCGTAATGAGGGGCCGGGGCTGTACTGAGAGCGTATAGGCTCTGGTTTGTGCGTCGTTGGCTTGCACGCTGTATTCGAAGGCACGGGATACGGCTGGGAATCTGTGGCTTATTCCGCCTTTGCGCACTGCAAGTTCAATAGATGACCATCCCTCTACGCCTTCTTCGCGGACCAGCAGGCGTGCCTGTGAAGGGACGACGCCGGAGAGGGAAGCATGGACTTCAAAAGGTTCGCCCGCGATGATTTTTGCATGGCCGGGGTAGAGTTCGATGTGGGTGTCTGGAGGGCGGACGTAGGTTGTTGCGGGGTGGGTTAAACGGGCTGCGGCACTTTGCAGGGGGCCTGGCCAAAAACCGAAGGCTGTGGCAAAGAGCAGGCCGATTCCTGCACATAGGGCCGCCAGACGCATGGGGCGGCGCGGGTCCAGCAGGCTGTGTAGATCCAGATTGTCCAGGGCGTGGGCGGCCTGGACAACAGCGGCGTTGATGAGGCCGCTGGAGTGCTGTGCATCCATCCGGTTTTGCCAGAGTTGCAGGGCGCTGATGAGTTGCTGTTGGAGGCCTCCGTGGTGCGCCTCAACCTGCAGGGCAATTTGGGGCAAGGAAGGTGGGACAAACAGAGGCAGAGCACAGAAGCGTACAAAAAGGGCGAGCAGACCTGCGCCCAGCAGTCCAACCAGAAAAAGCTTGGTGGCCGGAGTCAGGTACAGGGCAGTTTCGAGGAGGAGGAGGGCCAGTGTTCCGCCCAGGCCTATGGTCAGGAGGGTGAGCAAGCCGGCAGTGACTGACAGGATGGTGCGCCGTCGCCTGAACTGCTGGAGTTTGAGCACCAGGTGCTGATAAGATGTTTCGGGCGTACGCTGAGCCATAAGATTCCGAGAGGTTCAGGGGGACAGGCGTTGTGGACATAAGGGCTGTTGACGGGTACCAATTAGGATGAATATGGTAAAGAAGCAGATCAGTGTGTGAGCGCCCAGACCATAACGTTGGCACCCATTTTCAGGGCTGCTTCCCGTTTTCCAGGTGGGTCGCCGTGTACGTCTGGATCATCCCACCCGTCTCCAATATCGCTTTCCACGTTGTAGAAGACCACGAGTCGTTTGTTGTGGAAAATACCGTAGGCTCTGGGTGGGTCTCCGTTGTGTTCATGGATTTTGGGCAGTCCATTTGGAAAAGAAAACGGGTTGTGAAAAATGCCGAATGACGGTGGTAACTCCGAGAGTTTTTTGTCCGGGAAAACCCGTTCGATTTCTCTGCGGAAGGCATTGTCCAGGCCGTAATCGTCGTTGGCAAATAAAAAGCCGCCATTTTCGAGATAGGTTCTAAGCCGCCGCACTTCTTCTTCGGTCAGGCGGATGTTTCCGTGCCCGGTGAGGTAGAGGACAGGGTAAGAAAAGAGATTTTCGTCCAGGATCTCCACGTGCGCTTCTTCGCGGGCTGTGCGAACCGTGGTCTCTTTTTGCAGGAAGGCCAGTAAGTTTGGGATTTCCGTGGGGCCGTTGTACCAGTCTCCACCGCCGCTATACTTGAGCCGGGCAATGGTAAATGCTTGGGGTGGTTCTTTTAGCTGGGCGTGTACACGAATCGGGGCGCAAAAAACGACGAGGAGAACCAATGGAAGAAGAATACGCATAAGGAGAGGCCGGGCAAAGGTTTTAAGGTTGTATCGGTGTTGGGATACGGCCCGGTACTTCTTACTCTTGAACGGAATGAAAGTTCCCGGGTCATCCTGGAAGGTCAGTCGGATTCGATTTGTAGCAGGGCAGTGCCGGGCTGTGCCTCCTGCGCGGTTTCCGGAGCGAAGGAGTAGGTGCAATCGAAGTCAACTTCGGAGAGGCATTTTTCGTCTATAGGGAATGCACCGCATTGTCCCGGGCGGTTTTCGTAAATGCTACAAAAAGTCAAGTCGTCGTCCTGTCTCACGAGGAATGGGCATTTGAAGAGAATTTCACAACAATTCCCACACTGATTGCATTCTCCAACCCGGAGTTCTTGTTGTTCGGAAATATACTCTTTTCGAAAGCGGACGAATAGGAAGCGGCGGATTTTTCCGGATGCTTGTCTGAATGCTTTTCTGCTTAAAACTTTCATATGTACTCCCGGGTAGCGATCAGTCCAACGTGTGTCCGAGATGCTGGATATGGAGTTTACGAAAAGCGCACCATGGAACACAGGTCACGCAGTTCACCGACTTTAAAAAAGTGCCAGCCCCAAAGAATGAGCGGGTATGCCAGCAAGAACAGGATGCGTGCAAGCAGGCCAGCGGCAGTGCCGTCCTCAACATATCCTGTGACGGCCAGGAAAACCACGGCACCTGTACAGACGATTTTGGCGAGGCGCCGGTATTCGTAGACAACCGGATAAAAACGCTGCACGCTGATATGTAAGAGAATCACCATCAGACCGTAGGCGGCCAGGGTGCTCCAGGCTGCGGTGATCATGCCAAAGTGCGGCATGAAAATCACATTGATTGCCGCATTGAGCAAGGCACCGGCACCTACAATGCCGGGCAGCATACGCGCACGGCCTTCGGCAAAAACGCCAGCCGTCAGAATAATGTATATGCCGGAGGCGACGAACGCAAGGGTTACGGGAGGGACGAGGTTTGCCCCCGGGAGGTATTGGGCTGCCTGTGGGCCGGCGACAAGGAGAATGAGTTCGCGGGCAAATGCGCTGATGCACAAAAAAAAGAAAACTGCACCCAGCAGGAAATAGGTGGTTACCCGGGCGACAACGGCACGGCTCTCCTCTGGATCTGGAATAGAAAGGACCGCAGGGGCCCAGGCTGCGCGAAATACACGGACGATGAGTTGCATGGGCAGACAGATTTTCCCTACGACACTAAATACACCTACGGATTCCAGGCCAAGAAACCATTTCATCAGGAACCGGTCTGAAAGGGTAATCACCAACATTGCCAGTGCAGATGGGACAAAAGGCAGGCCGAAGGTGAGCAGTTCCCGGAGGGTGCGGACTGAGAAGGTAAGGCGCAGGTGGCGGAAGCCTACCGGAAGCAGGACGAGCAGGGCAAAGGCCGAGCTGATCCCATTGCTCCAAAAAATAGCTCTGGGTCCGTACCCGAGCCCGGCAATGAGGTACATGGTGAGGCCCAATTGCAGGGTATGCTGGACAAGTCGCACTGCGGCGTACGTGGCAGATTTCTGGCGTGCGCGACACAACGTGAACAGTGGCTCGGCAAGCGCATCCAGGAGGATGATTACGGCGATGAGCCGAAAGAGGTCTGCAAAGTCTGCTGTGTCCAGGAGGAGGTGTGCGAGGGTCTGGTCGAAGGTCCACATGATCGAAGAAAGCAGGAGCCCCAGGCCCAGTAGCAACCAGAACGCAGAACTAAAACGCCGGGTCTGTATTTCTGGATCTGCGCTGCGCGAAAGGTGCCGAACCAGGGCCTGGTTGAGGCCCAGCGAATAGAAGACGGAACTGAACGCGATGAAGGCGAACGCCAAATTGATCACCCCATTTTGTTCCGGAGTGAGCAGGCGTGCATAAACCGGCACCAGGAGCAGGGTTACGGCTCTGCCCAGCAGGTCACCCAGACCGTAGACGGCGGTATGCTTGAGGAGAGATTTGATGCGATCGAAGATCATTGGAAGTGCAGGTCATCCGTAAATGGTTAGAGCAGAGAGACCGGATCGATGTCAATGTCCAGAGAAATGCCGGAGCGACGTTTCCCACCGAAATGGGTTCGGGCATCACGGGCAAGCAAGTTGATGGGGCGGGCCGATTGGGCTTTGAGGATGACCTGCCAGCGGTAGGTGTTTCGGATGCGGCCCAGCGGTGCCTGTACGGGGCCCATCACGTCTACGCCGGGTACTGCCTCGGAGCGAGCGGCTTCTGCACACAGGCCGGCTGCCCGTGCCACCTCGAGTTCGTTGGGGCCTTTAAAAAGCAACAAGGCCATGCGGCCGAAGGGCGGATATCCTACTGCCTGGCGGTCTTCAAGTTCGACGTGTGCAAATGTGAGGAAGTCGTGTTGTTGGGCACAGCGCACGGCCTGGCCGTCTGGGAGATAGGTTTGTACCACGACTTCACCGGGGGTCGTCCCCCGCCCTGCGCGTCCGCTGACCTGGGTGAGCAACTGGAAGGTACGTTCGCTGGCGCGGAAGTCCGGCAGGTGGATGCTGGTATCTGCAGAAATGACGCCTACGAGTGTGACGCCTGGAAAGTCCAGGCCTTTGGCCACCATTTGTGTGCCCAGCAAAATATCTGCTTCGCCCTTACGAAAAGCTTCCAGGATGCGGTCGTGCGAGCCTTTTTTTCGGGTCGTATCCACGTCAAAGCGCAATACACGGGCTTCTGGGAACTGCTTTTCAAGGGTTTCTTCCACGCGCTGGGTGCCCACGCCGAGGAGTTCCAGGTGTTCTCCGTTGCAGGCTTCGCACCGGGTGGGTGCAGGCACATTGCGTGAACAGTAATGGCACAGAAGGCGGCGGTCTTTTGCATGGTAGGTCAGTGTGACCTGGCAGTTGGGGCATTCCAGGGCCTCGCCGCAGTCCGTACACTGAACATAAGGCGCATATCCGCGTCGGTTCTGAAGTAATATGATGCGCTCGCCTTTGCCCAGGCGGTCTTTTATTTTTTCTCGCAGCGGCCGAGAGAAGAGACCGCCTCCTTCTTTTTTCATGTCTACAAGGGTGACTTCGGGGAGCGGACGGGCGTCGATGCGTTCGGGGAGGGAGACGAGCTGGAATTTTCCGGTATTGGCGTTGAGGAAGGATTCCAGGGCGGGCGTGGCCGAGCCGAGGATGACCGGAATGTTTTCGAGCTTGGCGCGCATGACGGCCACGTCGCGTGCGTTGTAACGCGGTGCGGGATCTGCCTGTTTGTAGGAGCTGTCGTGTTCTTCGTCGATGACAATGAGGCCCAGATTTTGAATGGGCGCGAAAATCGCGGAACGAGCACCAATTACAATGGATCTGCGGCCTTCGCGGACTTCGCGCCAGGCATCGTAGCGTTCTCCTTCGGACAGGGCACTGTGCAATACGGCTACGTTGTTGCCGAAGTGGGCGCGGAAAGCACGGACAGTTTGAGGGGTCAGTGAGATTTCTGGTACAAGCACCAGTGAGCCCTTGCCGCGTTCCAGGGCCCGGGCAACGCAGCGAATGTAGACCAGGGTTTTGCCGCTGCCGGTGATGCCGTGGAGCAAGTGGGCACCAAACTGGGTGGCGTGTTTTTCGAAGTGTTCGAGTGCGGTTTTCTGGTGGGGCGTAGGCTCCAGGGCCTCGGGCGGGGCTGTTTCCAGGTCTGCATAGGGGTCGCGGCGGATTTCTTTGTAGGTGAAACGGACCAGTCGCCGTTCTTCCAGGGCTTTGAGAATGCTCGAACTGATGCCGGTACCTGTCAACTCCTGGGCCGGAAGCTTCCCACCGGCCTGCCAGAGGCGGCGTATACATTCGCCCTGCCGGGGTGCTCGGCGTTCCAGTTCGGGTAATTCAGATTCCATCCAACGGGCGTCTTCAGGTACCAGTTCTACCACGCGTTCCTGTAGCGATTTGACGCGGGGGTCTTTCATTTTCTGGCATGTGGTAAGCAGACCGCGTTGGACCAGGGCGTACACGGCGCTGCGCATATTTGTGCGACCCAGGCGGCGCTCGAGCTGGCTGAGCGTGGCCGATCCGGTTTGACGCAAGTTGTCCAGTACTTCGCGCTGGCGGGGCGTAAGAACCCCTTCGGTCGCTCCGTTTGTTTCTGCCGGGGCAAAGTACTGTCCGCTGGCTGTGTTGATGCCGGATGGGAGGGCCGCTTTGAATACTTCTGCGAGGGTGCAAAGATAATAATCTGCCATCCAGCGGCACAGGGTCAGCAAGGAGGGAGAGATGATCGGGCTGTCATCGAGGAGTATACCTACGGATTTGACTTTGTCCAGGTCGGTGTGTTCTTGAAAACTCAAAGCGATGCCCGTTGTCCAGCGCGGGCCCATGGGGAAAAGATCAAGGCTACCGGGCTGGATGCGGTCGTGCAGATCTTCTGGGACGCGGTAGGTCATTTCCCGGTCTACGGGGGTTCCAATGGGTACAATCTGTGCGTAGACAGGCGTCATTCGTTCGCTCCAAACCCCGTGTCGTGCGCGGGGTTTTACAGGCTCACAATCAATCACAACCCGCAGAGCGGAGGAGTTGATTGTATCAGGGTTTCGTGCCGGGAGCGATGGGTTCGATTTCTTCTACCCATATGCTGGCGCGGGAGATGAAGAGGCGCAGTTTGCGGCCGGGTTTGCCAATCGGCTGGAGTGGCTCGCCTTGCAGAAAAAGGGAAAGGGCACGTGCGTCGTCCACTTCAATTCGGAAGCGGTTGCGGGCGTTCCAGGACTGCTCAGCGCCAGAAGACAAGATGTCTTCAAAGACCTTTCTGCCATCCGAGAGGATGGAGACATGCGTGCGTTGCAGGGTGCGCGCAGATAAGGTGAGCAAGCTGTCCTGACGGCCGAGTGGCGTTGAAAGGGTGAGCGAGTAAGCGGCTACGACGCGGTCTACTTTTTCCGGACCTTCGGGTGTCGAAGGGGAGTTTTCTGGAAGGCTTGCAGGCGCTGCGGTGGTGTCTTCTTGCGTCTCCAGGTTGACTGTTTCTTCTGCTGTAGCCAGGGTTTGTTGTGGTTCTTCTTGAGCCGAAACATTGTCTGCCGGAGGCAGTGACTCTGTCGTATTTGCTGGCGATGGAGAGATTGTCTGTGGTTGTGACCCAGAAAGCGTATCGGATTGGGCCTGGTTTTTTGCGTCTGGTTTGTTTGATGTTGCAGGTTGTGGGTTGTCCGCTTGTTTTGAAGGAGGCGTTGTTGTAGAGGTCTCCGCAGCCGGTTTGTCTTGTGGGGGCGGCGTGGGTTTGTCCTGTGTGGAGACAGAGGATGCGGGGCCGGGGGGTT
>JAQCGA010000048.1 GCA_027619145.1 bacterium
GCGTATCCAGATTCCAAACCGTATTCAGAAACCCATAAAGCTGTTCCCGGATATCCTTGTCGTAATTGTGCGTACCAGGATCCTCGTTGGCGTAAAACCCAATACGGTCTTCCACACCCAGGAATTTATAAACCTTTTTGGCCGGCCGATAAATAGCGGGCCGCATGAACTCCGGTCGAAAAATCCCATCGTTCACACTGTGAATCAGAAGAGAGGGCCGGGGTGCGAACATCGCTGTCAACGTATCATAGTCAGCCACCGTACACAGATCCACCGGCGTCTGCTCCAGATCACCATGATCCTCCCATCGCACAGTAGCCCGATGCCAGATCGGAGAGTGACCGGAAACCGGCAGGATCGCGCCAATCCGCTCATCGATCGCAGAAAGCACCGCCGTCTGCCATCCACCTCCGGAAAGACCCGTCATCGCCACACGTTCAAGATCGGCCTGTTTATGCGCAAGTAGAACATCCAGACCGCGCTTCATCGCCAGGTACATCACCCCCACGCCCGCAACCCCACAAAGATCAACGTGACCTTGTTGCATATGGAAAGCAGAACCCTGCAATTCACCCATGCCAACGAACTCGGTATTGAGCGCAAGCATTCCGCGTTTGGCCAAATTGATACAGCGAGCCTGCTTATAAGGCATCGCTTTACCGCCCCGATGGTGACCATTCACATTGAGCACAGCCGGAACCTTGCCCCGAATACCAACAGGCTCATACAAAAGGGCCGGAATCCACATCCCCGGATACCCTTCGTATCGAAGCTTCCGGATACGGTACCCTTTCCCCGTTTCAATCACGCCCCGCCATTCCACCTTCGGTGGAGCATCCAGAATCCCCTTCTCATGGCCGCGAAGAAAAACCTTAGCAAGAAGGTCTTTGCGTATTTTCTCCGTGCGCCTATCCCACTCCGAAGAAGTTTTGGGATACTCAATCTGAGGCAGCTTTTCCCTGTAATAGTCCATCATGATACCCGTGTGCTTTTTGCCTAAAAGCTTACGGGAAAGAACACGCGTAATTTGATCGACAGTGAGAGGCATAGGCTTCGTTCCTGGGAAAAGAATCGGGACAACCGAAAAAACGATAGATCAATTCAATGAATACGTCTCATACGGATTTTCACACGGATTCCCACGGCTCGCATGCAGCAACCCAGCGTCTGGCTCCAACAAAACGGAAAACGTCGTAGCCCAGTACCCGGTCGTGGGATGTTCGTTCGGATGCCGACAAATCGAAGTCGGATAATCCTCGTGGTCCCGCAGCGCATTTTTAAGACTCTCCAATGCAAGCGGGCGATCCATTTCATCCAGAATCTTTTCAATCCGCACTTTCCGTGCACCGGACTGAATCAGATCTCCGAATTTCTCCTTAAAAGGCATCAACTCCGGATGCTCGCAATGGTTGGTATGCGTAACCTTTCCGGTCCCCCCATCGCGCAAAACATGAACCCGCTCCACCGTCACCTCCAGGTCTGCCGGACCCTGCGGTGTGGACAAAATGATATTGGCCGGCAATGCGCGCTGTGCCCGGTTCAACGCATCAACCGCGCCGTCCAAGCTATCCGCCTCCAGAATTGCCCGCACCGTAAAATAATGCGGCACGCCCAGAGGTCTGCTCGGAGCCGGCAACGTATTCAAACACAGCCCCATCCCTTTGTCATTGATCCCAATGTACGCGATAAGCCCGGCCTGTGTAAGCGTCATCAGTGCAGGTTTGTCCTTCGGCCTCCGGGTAAGCACAACCGTGAACGGATTCAACGCCGGATCATTATCCCAATTCTGCCCCACAACCGTACTCTGCCCGGCAGGTGCAGCTACAGAGAAAGACGTACACCCTGCATCTGCCTGCGCCTGGAGCTGATTGCGGGTCTGGAGCATCATCAAATCGTCCAGAGAAACGCCGGAAGACTCGCTCATGCCGCGCAGCTCTCCCAGCATATGCGGCGCATAGGCTTCCACAAAAGGAATGCTATCGCGAGCAACAGAAATGGCCTTTTCCCGGGACACCTGAACAACTTTATTCACCCGCTCCAGTGCAATCTGTACAAATCCACGAATCTCTTCCTGTGCAGCCTCTCCAATCTGCCTGCCCATTTCAACGGGGGTGCCTGCAACCTCGATCTCGCGGTAACGCGTCTGGGACATTCCAGTCTCCTTGTACAAAAGGCGCGACAAGCCGCGCCCCGAAAAACCGCCCCGTCTCCCATATGCGGGAGACGGGGTTGCAATGAGAACTTACACCCGATTCTTATCCGCCACCTGCCGCACCATCTGCGCGGCCAACTCGCAATGCTCTGGCTCGTACTTCTCGCAGAACGTGGACCAGCGAATGAACGTCTCCAGAAACTCCTGCGCGTTCGGACAAGAATCTCCGTTGTAGGTGTACTCACGAGAAGCCGGCGGCATAGAATAAGGATAAATCTTCTTCTCCGCCTTCTCTGTAAGGAATGGCAACGCCGCAGGCATCAAATAATAGCGCCCTAATCCTGCACCAGGAATACCAGCCTCGACAAGCTGCTTGGCAAAATCGTCCGCACTGCAAGAAAACGCATCGAGATCAATATTGAACCCGACCATCCAGCACGAATACACATTCATATAGTCTGGAATAGCCAGCGGTGTAATGCCGGGAATCTCGGCAAGCTTCTCGGTCAGAAGACGAATCATTTTATCGCGCTGAACAACATTGGGCCGAATAATCTCCAACTGCGCAATGGAAATGGCCGCCGTACACATCGGCATGCGATGGGCGTACCCGTGGACCACGTGTTCCCGCCCAAACCCGGCGCGCACTTGCCCGCCCCGGCTGTGACCGATAAAACGCAACCGCTCGGCCAAATCATCGTCATTTGTAATCACACACCCACCTACATCCGAACCCATCGTCTTTTCGGAGTCAAAAGAAAATCCACCGGCCAGGCCCATCGTACCAGCCAGCCGCCCTTTATACTCGCCAAAAACCGCCTGGCAAACATCTTCGTACACAATCAGGTCATGCTTTTTTGCCACAGCATTAATCGCATCCATGTCGCAAAGCATACCTGTCTTATGTACTGCCAGAATCGCACGGGTACGATCCGTCACACACGCCTCAACCGTCTCTGCACTGATATTGGGTGAACCGGGTGCGGTATCTGCAAAAACAGGAATATAGTTCTCTTTAATCAGGCCCTGCAAAGAACCATAGTCCGTAATGGGACTAACAATGATTTCATCACCTGGATCAAACGCAAACGCCGCAGCCAGAACAGCCAGAGCGGGTGTGCAACCGGGCGTGGCAATACAATGCTTGACACCCATTTCCTTCGCAAATGTTTTTTCAAACCGTCCAATCATATCGCTTGTAAGACCAGAGTCCACCACTTCTTGCAAGTATTTCATGGCATTGGGACCCATGGTTCGCGGAAAAGGTGTGGGTAGCGTACCCTTGAGTTCCGCTGCGGCCTCAGCGCCGTATTTTGCACGTTCTCGAACTGCCATTGCCAGATTCCTTTCTGTTCTTTTACCACAATCATTGGATATCGGAATTTATCTACTCTTCTCCTGGCCCTGGCCAGGGCCGATCATTTCGAGTGTATCGCCCATTTTGAAAAGCATCAAAAAAAAGAGGAACATACGGATGAGAAATCCGTTCCAACGAATCATCTCCCCGAAGACTATTCTGGGCAGCGTACGTAACCTGGTCTGAACCGTGAACAAGCACGTGATACCACGGCTGATTCTTGTCTGGCTGAGAGCTGTTGGAAAGATACCAGGATTCGTCCGCCTGGCAAGTTGCGTCAAGATGAACAATAACCCCTCTGTAGTTGTACCGCCGATGACGCACAAGTTGCCCCAGTACAAACCGAGGTTCCAGCTCGACAGGCCCTTCTGTGTCTTCTGTTTCAGGCTGAACCGTTTCTATGACTTTCCGCCCTTGCAAGAGCTGCTGGATTTTTTCAATCTGTTCTGGGCCAGGAGGCTCAGACAATGCTGCAAGTTGCCATTTCAGCGTGGAACCGTATCCTGCCAGCGCCTCGGCCACAGCCTGCTGCACAATTTCAGAATCATCGTCCAGCAATTTCAAAATATGGGGCAATTCCTCTGGTTTCGGCATAAAAACATCCTTGTTATTCAAACTGTTTTCTAAACTCGGCAAATTGTTGTCTCAATTCCTGAAGCTCCTCACGTAGCGTTTCGAGTTCAGCCTCGAGCGTTTCGATCCGCTGATTATCTGCGCGAACCTCCAGGACCGCAGGTTCAAGTATTTCGGTTTCATCCACTTCAACTTCACCAGCCAACAAATGGGCGTACCGAGCCTCCTTCATGCCGGGCCTACGGGGAAGACGCACTACCAGAGGTGTCTCCGTCCGATCCACCAGACCTTGCAACGTGACATCAACCTCTTCCAGGCTTTCAAAACCATAGATACGTTCAGTCCGCCCCCGGATTTCACCCACCGTCTGCGGCCCACGCAACATGAGAATACACAGTACCGCCAGTTCTTGCAGGTTCAAGTCCAACGCCGCGTCAAGATCCTGCCGGTACCGGGCCACGCGACTGTCTTCACTTAAAACGCGTTTGACCAGATTCTTTTTAAACGTAAGACTATCCAGAGCCTGCGCAACGGTCTTTTCGTCAAAGTCCACAACAGGATTCCGGTTGGACTTCTGGTTACAAGCCTTGGTGAGCGCGTTCAGCGTAAGCGGATACGTCTCGGGAGTTGTTTTTTCTTTTTCCAGAAGCGCACCTACAATACGCGCTTCAACATCATTTAAAATCGGGTCCATGTGTATTTCCTCAACCTGATCAATCGGCTTTCAGTATATGGATTTTTCCCTGGCTCGCGCAAGCGATCTCTCCGGTGCCATCCCCGTCAAAATCGGCAAAAATAGCCCAGCCCATTGACACAGGCGATTTCCAGCGAATTTCACCATTTCCATCCACATCGGTACCAATACAATAGCTACCCACTAGAAACTCCCCTTTGCCATCTCCATCCACATCTGCAACCATCACCGGGCTGTTCGGCGCTTCGGGAAGATCCAGCTCCCATTTCACATCCCCGGTCCAGAGATTTCGACAAATAAAAGTCGAATGGTTCAAAAGCGCATATCCCACTTCCAGAACGCCGTCTCCGTCCACATCGATCAAACCAATTTTCGGCGGCACATCGTAACCAGGATCTTCGCGCCAGATGCCCTCGCGCGGGTCCGGTTTCATCAAACCAAAGCTTCCGTACCCGCCCACAGGCACAAACCAGTGTGGCTTTTTATCTTTTTCCGTCTGATACACAGGCACGTAACTATTGTACAAATTGCCAGCATAAAGCGCACCTTTTTCACCCAGATTTTTGGTAGGGTTCAGAAAAACAAACCCACCATCTGTGCCCCGTAAAAACGCCATGTAACTGAGCATGTCCATGCCAATTTCGTCCAAACCATTGCCGTCAATATCGAAAGCAGTGGGAATGCCGTGCGGAATATAAGGTCGCAGATGATCGCCCTCTCGGTGAATCCCCCGGTGCCAGAGAAGGTTTCCGTTCAGCCCATCCAGCAGATAGGTACCTTCAATATTGCGCAACGTGTTGTTCACAGAGACAGCCACACCGGCACGCGGACCGGGCAAAAAAGCGCCTGCATTCCAGGCAATGGCCTGGCCGTTCTGGGCGGTAGAAACCCCCAGAGATGTTTCCCAGAACAAAGAGCCATCTCCCCGGTACGCACGCACCGCAAGTTCACCCTGTGGCGTGCTGCCGGGTACAATCAAACAATGTTCTCCGGTACCTTCCAGATCGTGCAACAACGGGCTATGCCGGTGCCGGGCCCCAAGAAATTCGTGATTCGCAATTTCTTTGAACACATCGCGGTCTTCAAGGGAAAAAACCCGTACCCGGTTGCCAGCGGTAGTAGCCACCAATTCCGCACAGCCGTCTCCGGTAAGGTCCGTGGCACTGAGCACAGGTGCGGCACCCCCTTCCAGCTCCAGCTCCCAAACAGGCGTTCCATCCCATCGAAGCGCATGCAGACTACCTTCTTTCCCAGGAACGATGAAGATCTCCTCATCCGCATCCTCCACAATCGTGTGGATCGGATTCTCAAGCAAAGAATGGGCATCCGTGCGTGCAGCTTCATACAGAGCACCATGGCGCAACCCGTACCGAACAAGAGATACAACACTCTTTGGGCCTGTCCGCCGCAGAAGAAGATGATCTCCTGCAGCAATCACACCCCAGGCACCCGCCTGCTCAAACGTGGCCAGCGGAACAAGATCTCCGGAAGGGCCAAAGCGATAAACCGTCAAATCTCCGTGAACCGGCGTAGCGCCATCTGGAGCACTCAGCACCAGCAGAGCGGGCTTTCCGTCCGGTGCGGTCCACACACCAACACACCAGGCGTCCTCCACCTCTGCTTTAACCGTCCCATCACCGGCCCCACGCACCCGGACAAAAGAGCGAAAACCCCGTTCCGGATCGCGTACATTATAGGCAATTTCTGTTTCGCCATCGCCGTCCAAATCTGTAACAGACAAATGCTCTACGGCCACACCAGGAACATTGTAAAGCTCTCCGTAATAATGCTGCCATGCAAGCTCGTTTTCCCCTTCGCGGCGCAGCCGAATGGCATGCACGTGTTCTTGCACACGCTCGGCAACAACACAAATCATCGGATTGCCATGCTTATCTCGTCCAAATTCCCAGGGACCATAATTGCGAAGGTGGCCGTTGCCAATACTGTACACAAGAGAACTGGCCATTTTTCCAGTACGTGCGTGAAAACCTCGACAGCGGTGGTGTCTTACATTCCAAATAACAGGTTCGTCCGGCTCGCTCAAATCCAATTTAATATGACAGCCATGGTCGTACCGCTCGGGCCATTCTTCCGGAACCACAACTGTGCGCTTCCAGACAAACTGGGGTTCGCCTTCGGGCGGAAAATGGATCAGACAACCCTCGTCCCCGTACGCAAGAAAAACAGCGGCTTCCAGGCCTGGTCGATCGGGTAAAACATTGCCTACAGCCACACGGACATGTACATGCGGTGGATCAAAACAATGCGTCCACTGGGTCTCTCCCGTAGCGGCATCCAGCAGGGTAACCCGGGGCCCACGGCCCAACAAGATCACATCCCGCCCATTTCCACACAGATCCCCGAAGAAGCAAAGCTCCCCGGCAACAGAACTGCTCCAGAGAACGTTCCCACTGTGCGAAACCCGACGCAGGCGGTTGTCGCACACCAGGAGACAGGACTCACCATCAGACAACGTAACCGTTTTGATCCAGTCAACTTCTCCGCCAACGTCCAGCGTAGTCCACACAGACGGGGCTTCTGTCATGCTACAGGTAAGCGGAGAGAAACCGGTAAGCTGTCCGTCGTGCAAAGTCCGTGGCCAGTTTGGATTGTGCAAACCCGGGCACCGGATCCCTGGCAAAAGCGGGTGCGTAAGATCAGACATAAAAATCCTTTATCAAGATCGCATCCACAGTGCCCCCAAAACGTCGGCGACACCCTTCTTCAACCCTTCAAATGTTTCCACTCTTTAAACTCCTGCCTTCTGTGCCGCAAAACCCACCTGATCATCCAGGTGCATCAATGCGAAGAACGTTTCGATATCATTTCTCCCCACATCCAGCTTCGCAACCTGCCCCCGGAACCACGCCCACTGCCGGTCATTACGTGGCCCGCTTTGCATCGCTTGTTTGTTGATTTCGGCGATCTCGACCTCAGGTTTATCAAACCCGTTTTTCTTAAGCCAGGTCACCACATCTTCATCTGTAGGGCACTCCCGGAGCACGTCTAAAAACGATTCTCCGCTAACCCCCAGCATCTGAAGTAGCACCCGGTCTGCACCGGAATCGTCCCCGTAAAAATATCCACCAAGCGTATCACCCAGCATCGCACGACCCTTGTCAATCAACCGGCCCAGGTGAACCAGACCCCCAGCAGACGTGTCAAACGGACTACGCGGAGGATGACGCGTGAGGTCTACCGTGTGGTAAGAATGCTCGTCGTCCAGGTTCAGCAGATCGAACCATGCGGTCACATCTGTACGACCCGGTGCAACTCTCTCAAGCGCCTTTTCAAAAGCGGCTCGTTCACTGTCGGACTCTGGCCCCCGGTTCGAAATCCGGTAGTTAAACGCCGCAATCTCACCAGCAGAAACCGAAAGCCGCTCTCGAACCCATTCGCTCAACTCCAGGTCATTTGGGTTGGCACAGGCGGCCTCCTGAAAATCTTCAGCAGAAAAACCCAGAAACGCGGTAATCGCCTGGTCAATCGGACAATTATAAATGTATTCGCCCAGCAATCCGGCCCGGTCCGCCCGTGCTTTGTCCGCCATCCGTGCCAGACCGTATACACCGGCCACGTTCCTACAATACGGAGACCGAGGTGCACGTTTTGTACAATCCACTTTCCAAAAGCTGACCCAATCATCCAGCTCTATCGACTTAAAAACAGTCGTAATATCCGAACGGCCAGGCGCGTGTTTCTCAACACGCTCTCGCAAACGCTTTTTTCCAGCCTCGTCGACAGGTTCCCGCTGAAGGTGTAATGTGTTGAACGCCTTCAGCTCTTCTTCCGTCCGATCCGTAGCTTTCTGAACCCATTGTCCCAATTCCCCGTCTGCATACCGCCCAGCGGCATCGGCGAAATCTTCGGCCGAAATGTCCAAAAAGTCGAGTACCCTCTTGTCCATCCCAGAGTTGGTCCCGTAGAGAAATTCGCCCAGGGTTTCATCGTTATGCGCACGGGCCTTGTCCGTCATACGGGCCAGGGTAACAAGCCCGCAAAGGGTAAGATTGGAGGGCCTTCGAGGCGGTTGTCTGGTGAGGTCCATCGAAAAACTTCCTCTCTAAAATATTATGGACTGCGATAGAAGCCAACGTGCAGACCAAGGTACGGAAACGGTCATGTCGTGTCAAGCAGATGCAGAGCTTGCTTTTGTGTTAAAACAACTCTTCCTGCGTTCCGTCATATGCATCGTGGCGACGCCTGCGTTTCGAAATCGCATCCTCGACCGTATTCCGTGAAATCACCTCGTACAACACAGCCTGTTTCCCCTCGCGCCGCCGCAAGATACGGCCCAGACGCTGCACGTGTTCGCGAATCGATCCGGTACCTGAAAGAACAACAGCCACGTTCGCCTCGGGCACGTTCACGCCCTCATTCAGCACCCGGGAAGTCACCAGAGCCAGGTACTCCCCATCGTTAAACGCTTTCAGACTATCCTTCCGTTCCCGCGTCCGGGTCTGATGCGTAATGGCCGGAATCAGAAATTCCTGCGAAATCGTGTACACCGTCTCGTTGTCATTCGTAAAGATGAGCACACGGTCGCGCGGATGGCGTTTCAGCAAATATTCCAGCACGCGCAACTTCGCAACCGTTCCCAGCGCCAGTTTGCGATACCGCCTGTACGCGAGCATCGCCCGCCGCCCAGCACTGGAACGCGCAGAATGACGCACAAAATTCTGCCACCCATTCGTCGTACCCAATTTCAGATTCTTACTCTCCAAAAATTCGGTAAACTCAGCCCGGGCCGCTTCGTATTGGCTGCGTTCTTCGGCAACCATATCCACCTGAATACGTTCAGAGCGGTACTCCGAAAGATAATCGCCAGAAAGCTCCCGAATGCCTTTCTCATATGCCGTAGGGCCTACCAGACTGTGCAGAAGCAAATGTCGCCCGTCTGGCCGTTCCAGGGTAGCAGTAAGCCCCAAACGGTACGGCGCCAGTGCCATCTCAGCACCGTGACTGTACGTCTCTCCCGGAAGGTGATGCACCTCGTCGAAAATCAGAAATCCAAAACGATTTCCGTATCGATCCATATACATATAGGCGCTATCATAGGTGGTAACCGTGATATCTTCCAACTCGTGATATCCACCCCCCAGAATACCCACCTCACACCCAAACGCTTCCGTGAGCAAATCGTACCACTGGTTCATCAAATCAATTGTGGGCACTATAATCAGTGTACTGCGATTCACCTCAGCCAGCGCCATCAACGCCAGATGCGATTTTCCGGACCCTGTGGGCAGAACAACAACCCCTCGTCGTTCGTAAGTGCGCCAGGCCTCCAGCGCTTCGGCCTGATGAGGATGTGCTTCGTGTTGTGGCCGAAAATTCAGCTTCAGACGATTGTACCGAGGCGCATGGTTCTGAACATCAAGATCCTGCTCCTTGAAAATCTCTAAAATCTCCCGATAGCGGTGTGCCTGTGCACGCCATCGGCCCACCCGGCTATCCCAAACAAACGGACCGGGCGGCTCGAACCCTTCCGGGGCATCGAGCAAAACAAGTGTGCCTTCGTCAAAAACAAGACGAGGATGTGCAGGTTCAGACATCATAAATTATTTTTTACCTGAACGTTGATCCGCCAGAAGCCATTTTCCTCTGCAAACGCATTGTTGCTTCTGATCTTCTCCACCAGCTGAGGTTGCGTAAGAAACTGTCGGAAGAAATCCATTTGAGATTCACCCGGAAGCGTATCCGCAATCCGGCGCGGTAATACGTGGCGAAAAAGAGTATAATCCGCGCGTTGAATGGCCCGATTAAACACCTCCAAACAATCTTCCCGAGATTGCAAACGATAGATGTTCAGATCCGGACGCTCAGCATAAAGAGATGCTGCTCCCGCACGACGAAAAACATATGTTGACGGATGATCGTACCGGCGCAAATTGAGATCAGTATCGCTGTCGTCAAACCTGACACCCCAGAGATGCGGTCGCATTTCGAAAGACTCCACGAGTTCATAACCCAACTTCCCATCAAACAGCGCCCGATAATAGTGTTCTGCCGTGGGCTTGGATGCAGCAAGAGCCATCCGATCATCGGAAAGAACCAGATAGTCAGCCTGAGAAAGATACCCGGTTTCAAAACAAGCAACATAATCCCCATTTTTCGCTAAATCTTCGTGCGGGGTATTGTACATCTCCTGCTCGATGTCCATCCTCTTTACAGAGTGGGTTGAAGAAACCAGCGAAGCGAGATTGTTGTGACCGCGTTCCAGAACAATCACACCTTGTTCCGGTATATGTTCTTGTACCCACAGTGCAGCCTGTACGCGGCTGTCCGGCGCGGCATACAGATTTGCAAATGCAGCGGCGTACACCAACGAATACAGGCAAAGCAAACAAGCCACCGCAATAGAAACACCCCGTACAGTCTTCCAAACAGAAAGAATTCCATCTGCAAGCATACGGCCTGAAAGCACGGCAAAAAGTGGACCCACAAGCACAAAATACCGGATCGGCTTATCCCAAAGACGACCGATCAAGAGAAAATATACAAACACGGTTACGGCCAGAATAAGAGCCTCGGGGCTTCGGCGATAAAAACCATAGAAACAACCCAGCAAAACAACAATTTCCAGAGGCCACCCCAAACCACCTGGAAAAACATCGGTCAGATGATACAGGTACGTGGGCGCATTTTCCAAATAAAGCGAACCGCGTTGAACGTACGTAATCATTTCCGAATGTGCGCCAGTGATATTGAGCCAAAAAACATGAAAAATATTGCCATAAAATGAAGTCAAAAAATAATCCTGAAAACGAAAAACCGCAGCCGGTGTAAAGACCAGATAAACACCCAGTGAATACCCGGCCGCCATCCAGATGCGCCGACTAAAAAGAGCGTACCGAAGCCTGGAAGGAATCCCGGCCTCACGATGAATATGAAAAACATGCAGGAGATGTGCCAGGGCAGGAGCCACCGCCAGAAGGGCCGCATTCAGCTTGACCGCAACAGAAATGCCCAGAGCCAAACCGGCCAGAACATAATCCCTGCGGCGTCCTTTCTTAAAAATCAGAACCGACTGGAGACATACCCAGGCAACCCCGGCAGCCAGCAAACCGTCTACAGTGGCCATATGTGCAGCCTGAATGTTCATCGGCATCACAGCCAACAGAAAACCTGCCAGCAACCCAGCGGCCCGGCCAAAACAACGACGCCCCAGCAAAAATGTAAGCCAGACGGAAAGCAACCCCGCCAATGCGGACAAAACACGACCTGCAATCCGTGTAGCATCCGAATCCGGAGCGTCTGTACCGAAAGGAGTGAACCCGAACAAGAAACCACCAGCCCGAGCAATACCCTGGTAGAGATACATGAACACTGGCCCATATGTCGAAAACAGATACGTCTCTCCATCCCGCTCAATGGACGGATACATGGACCTGGACAAACTGGCCGTAGCCCGCTCCAGAGCATTGCTGTCCGGGTGGAAACCCGCCTGCGCGAAGGAGATCCGACGGCCATCCAACCGGAAACCTTCCAGGGACGATACTCCCCAGTTCAACCCGTAGAAATTGAGGGCCGCCGCCAGGAGCAAAATCCCGACGAGCGGCCCATGATTACGCATTTGCTCGTTCAAAATCATACCAGAGTTTTAAGTTTTTCCAGACACTTTGCGTACCCAACAGAGCCTTCTTTGCCCTCGTACTCAATACACCAGACACCAGAATAGCCAGCGCCTTTCAGTGTGGCAATCGCGCCGGTAATATCAATCTCGCCTTCCCCCAGAACCATCCCCTTGTATTCGCCCCGGCTACCGGTACCATCCTTGATATGTGCATGGCGTACCCAGGGAGCCACCGTCTTATAAAAACGGGAAACTGTCTCCAGGTCGTGTCCGGCCCAGCGATAATTCATTGTATCCATCGTAGCAGCCACGTACGGAGAATCGACCTCCTTATAAAGCCGAAGCTGGAGATCCGCATCGTTGGTCACCATCCCATGGTTGTCCACCGCCAGAATCACCTTGTCGCGTTCGGTAAAATCCCGGCAACGCTTGAGGCAGTCAGCCATCGCTTCCACATGCCGTTCTTCCGGCACACTGTCTTTGGCCCGGCCACCTTCTGTACGAATCACCGGTGCTCCCAGAATCTTCGCCAGACCGCTGAAACGCTCCATACGACGAACTTCTTTCTGGATCTCCGCATTGTCCAGCAAAACAAAATCATTCCCGGCACCCAGTGCGCAAATCGAGATCCCCGCGGCCTCGGCCTGTTTACGAACCTTCTCAGCGCGGGCTTCCGGATTGGCTTCCCCTT
>JAQCGA010000049.1 GCA_027619145.1 bacterium
AGGGGAATGGGAAGTGGATCACTTGCCTATGGGGCAGGAAGGAATTGGGGAGTTCATTCGTGGCGGAGGATTACAAAAAAAAGATTTTACGGAAACAGGTGTTGGCTGCATTCACTATGGTCAACTCTACACGCACTATGGCACGTACGCGAACAAGACTAAAACTTATGTCTCAAAAGAATTTGCCAAGAAAGCTCGTAAAGCTAAATCAGGCGATTTAGTTATAGCTACAACAAGCGAGACCGATGAAGATGTCTGTAAGGCTGTTGCTTGGCTAGGGAGTGAAGAGATTGCAGTAAGCAGCGATGCTTGCATTTATAGGCATAATTTAAACCCGAAATACGTTTCTTACTTCTTTCAAACAGAGCAATTTCAAAAACAAAAAAGGCAATACATTACTGGTACAAAAGTACGGCGTGTGAATGCTGATAATTTGGCTAAGATATTAATGCCTATACCTTCGCAAGATGAGCAAGCCCGTATCGTCGCCATCCTTGATAAATTCGACACCCTGACCCATTCCATCAGCGAAGGTTTGCCCCGCGAAATTGAACTACGCCAAAAGCAATACGAATACTACCGCGATTTGCTGTTGAGCTTCCCCAAACCAGAAGAGGTAGCGGCATGAGTGAAAGGAAGCAAGACCCGTTGTCCCATCAAGGGTCTGATGCGCTGCTGAAAGATCTCAAAACGCTGATAGAGCAAGGGCAAAATCAGGCAGTCGCTGCTGTCAACAGCGCGATCACTGTGACCTATTGGCATGTCGGCAAACGCATCAACGAAGAGGTGCTGCAGGGTGAACGGGCGGAATACGGCAAGCAGGTGGTGATGTCACTGTCCGAGAAGCTGGTCGCCCTCTATGGCAAAAGCTTTGAGGCCAGAAATCTGCGGCGCATGATGCAATTTGCGGAGGTTTTTCCCGATTTCGAGATTGTGTCACCGCTGGTGTCACAATTGAGCTGGACACATTTTACCATTCTGATGACCCTGCCAAGCCCTGAAGCTCGGATGTTTTATGCAAAACACGCGATTGAAGGAAAATGGAGCAAGCGGGAGCTGCAAAATCAGATGGAACGTAAAGCGTTCGAACGTGCGGAAATCGCCGATACCAAGCTGGCTTTGGCGGAAGCGAATGATCTCGGCGGGAATTTTAAAGATCCTTATTTTCTGGATTTTCTCGGGCTGAAAGAAGGTTACCTGGAGAATGAACTGGAAAACGCCCTGCTCAAAGAGCTGGAGCTGTTCATTTTGGAATTGGGTAAAGGCTTTGCTTTTGTAGAGCGCCAAAAGCGCATGATTATTGATGGCGAGGATTTTTATCTCGACCTGCTCTTCTTTCATCGCAAACTTAAGCGCCTGGTAGCGATAGAACTGAAAATCGACCGATTCAAAGCCGGTTTCAAAGGGCAGATGGAACTTTACCTGAACTGGCTCGATAAATACGAATGTCAGGAGGGTGAAGAAGCCCCGATTGGTCTGATTCTTTGTGCGGACGCGGGCACTGAACAGGTGGAACTGCTCAACATGCAGAAAGACAACATTATGGTTGCAGAGTATTGGACAAATCTTCCGCCTAAAAAGCTGTTGGAAGAAAAACTGCATAATGCACTTATTGAAGTACGCAAAAGGCTGGCGGAACGTAAGTTATTAGAGGGAGGTGGCGAATATAATTGATTATAAACCCATCGCCGAATCCAAAAACTTTATCGTTCTCGATAAATACACCAAGGAATGGCTGGTTGCGGAAAGCTACCAGAGCGAAGACGACTTAGAGCGGGAGTTGATTCGGGATTTAGTCAATCAAGGCTATGAGTACCTGCCTGGTCTAAACAACCCTGATGCCATGTTGGCCAATGTGCGTGAGCAGTTGCAAGTGTTGAATAATGTACAGTTTGCCGAGGGTGAGTGGTTGCGCTTTGTAGAAACCTATCTGGATAAGCCCAGCGACGGCATCACCGATAAAACCCGCAAAGTGCACGATGACTATATCCACGATTTTGTCTTTGACGATGGCCGTATTCAGAACATCTACCTGCTCGATAAAAAGAACATTGCCCGCAATAAAGTGCAGGTGATCAAGCAGTTTGAACAAACCGGCACTCACGCCAACCGCTACGATGTTACGATTTTGGTCAATGGCTTGCCACTGGTACAAATTGAACTGAAAAAACGCGGCGTGGCGATTCGCGAAGCCTTTAATCAGGTACACCGCTACAGCAAAGAGAGTTTTAATGCGGAACACTCACTGTTTAGATATTTGCAGCTGTTTGTGATTTCCAACGGCACCGACAGCCGCTATTTTGCCAACACCACGGCGCGCAATAAAAACAGTTTCGACTTCACCATGAACTGGGCGAAGGCCGATAACAACCTGATCAAAGACATAAAAGACTTTACCGCGACCTTTTTCCAGAAAAACACCCTGCTCAATGTGCTGCTACATTATTCGGTGTTTGATGCCAGCGACACCTTATTGGTGATGCGCCCTTACCAGATTGCGGCCACCGAGCGTATGTTGTGGAAAATAAACAGCGCCTATCAAGCCAAAAACTGGAGCAAGCCTGAAAGCGGCGGCTTTATCTGGCATACCACCGGCTCCGGTAAAACCCTCACCAGCTTTAAGGCGGCACGCCTGGCAACGGAGTTGGATTTTATCGATAAGGTGTTTTTTGTGGTGGACAGGAAAGACCTGGACTACCAGACCATGAAAGAATACCAGCGCTTTTCACCCGACAGTGTGAATGGCTCTGACAGCACCGCTGGGCTTAAGCGCAATCTGGATAAAGACGACAACAAGATCATCGTCACCACCATCCAGAAGCTCAACAACTTGATGAAAAGTGAAGGCGACCTGCCGGTATACAACAAGCAGGTGGTGTTTATTTTTGATGAATGCCATCGCAGCCAGTTTGGTGAGGCGCAGAAAAACCTGCAGAAAAAGTTCAAAAGGTTTTATCAGTTTGGTTTTACAGGCACGCCCATCTTCCCACAAAACGCCCTGGGCGCAGAGACCACCGCCAGCGTATTTGGCCGGGAGTTACATTCCTATGTGATTACCGATGCCATGCGCGATGAAAAGGTGCTCAAATTCAAGGTGGACTACAACGATGTGCGCCCACAGTTCAAGGCGATTGAAACAGAACAGGATGAGCTTAAGCTCAACGCGGCAGAAAACAGGCAAGCCCTGTTGCACCCCGACCGGATTCGGGAAGTATCGCAGTACATCCTGAATAACTTCCGCCAAAAAACCCATCGCCTGCAAGCAGGTGGCAAGGGCTTTAATGCCATGTTTGCGGTTAGCAGTGTGGATGCGGCCAAGCTGTATTACGAGGCGTTCAGGCAGTTGCAGCAAGATACGGACAAGCCGCTGAGGGTTGCCACCATCTTTTCGTTTGCGGCCAATGAAGAACAGGATGCCGTGGGCGAGATTCCGGATGAAAGCTTTGATGTATCGGCCATGAACTCCAGCGCCAAGGAGTCTTTAAGCTCCGCCATTGCCGACTATAACGCGGCGTTTAAAACCAATTATGGCGTGGACAGCAATGGCTTTCAAAACTACTATCGCGACCTGGCCAAGCGCGTGAAAAACCAGGATGTCGACTTGTTGATCGTGGTGGGCATGTTTCTTACCGGCTTCGATGCGCCCACGCTGAATACCCTGTTTGTGGATAAAAACCTGCGCTATCACGGTTTAATCCAGGCCTATTCACGCACCAACCGCATCTATGATGCCACCAAAACCTTTGGCAATATCGTCACCTTCCGCGATCTGGAGAAAGCGACAGTCGATGCCATTACCCTGTTTGGTGATAAAAACACCAAAAACGTGGTGCTGGAAAAAAGCTACAAGGAATACATGGAAGGCTTTACCGATGTGGTTACCGGTGAAGCCCGGCGTGGTTTCATCGATGTGGTTGCAGAATTAGAGCAACGCTTTCCTAAACCTGATGAGATCGTATTGGAAAAGGACAAAAAAGACTTTGCGAAGTTGTTTGGTGAGTATTTGCGCGTAGAGAACGTGCTACAAAACTACGATGAATTTGCCAGCCTGAAGGCCTTGCAAGGCGTTGACATAAGCGATCCGGAGGTAGTTGAGGCCTTCAAGGCTGAACACTATTTAACGGATGCTGACCTGGCGGCACTACAAACCATCAGAGTCCCTGCTGAGCGGAAGATTCAGGATTACCGCTCAACCTATAACGATATTCGTGATTGGCTGCGCCGTGAAAAGTCCACAGAAGAAAAAGAGAAATCCACCATTGATTGGGACGATGTGGTGTTTGAGGTGGACTTGCTTAAATCGCAAGAGATAACCCTTGATTACATTCTTGAATTGATTTTTGAGCAAAACAAGAAGAATAAATCCAAGGGCGAATTGATCGAAGAAGTGCGCCGCTTGATTCGTGCAAGCCTCGGTAACCGGGCAAAAGAAAGCCTGATTGTTGATTTCATTAACGAAACCAACCTGGATGAGATGGTTGATAAAGCCGGTATCATTGATGAGTTCTTCAGCTTTGCACAAGCGGAGCAAGCCCGAGAAGCAGAAGAGCTGATTTGTTCAGAGGGCTTGAATGAAGATGCAGCCAAGCGCTATATCATTGCCTCACTGAAACGAGAGTACGCCAGCGAAAACGGTACTGAGTTAAATTCAGCACTACCCAAAATGAGCCCACTTAACCCAAAGTACAAAACCAAGAAGCAGAGTGTTTTCCAGAAAATCGCCGCGTTTGTTGAGAAATTCAAGGGCGTTGGTGGGCAGATTTAGGCTTGCCTTCATGTTATTCAATGAGTAGTAGAAGCATGCATAACAAGTTGCTGCACTCGGATAAATTACTCGCTGCGCTCCTACTTTACCGGTGAGCAAGGCGTTAGCCTTTTGATCTTCAAACACGTATTACAAATAATATATGACCAGAAATGAATTGGAACACATTATACGAGCAGCAGGAGCAATTGCTGACGTAACAGAGATCATAATCCTGGGCAGTCAATCGATATTAGCCCAGTTTCCAGAGCTGTCGGAATATTTTCCTGAACCGATTGCTTCCGAAATGTCGTTTGTCGTTAAAAACCGAGGTATTTTATTTAGATCCATCGAAGCAGATATTATGGTAGCGGATTCGGCAGAAAAAACGGAGATGATTGAGGGCACCATAGGTGAACTTTCTGCATTTCATCATACGTTTGGATATTATGCACAAGGTGTGGACGAAACGACCTCAATTCTTCCCGCAGGCTGGAAGACCCGTCTTATAGAAATACGCAATGAAAATACACACGGCGTCTCGGGGCGTTGCTTGGAAGTACATGATCTTGTCATCTCTAAATTGTGTGCCGGTCGCAAAAAGGATATCGAATTTTTTCAAGCAGCTGTACGGCTTGGAATTCTTTCAGAAGAGATACTGATACAAAGATTGGATGCAACCCAATTATCGGGTGAACAGCGAAAAACCATGAGGATGCGTATAGAACGAGGGTTTGTATTATGAACAAACAGAAACGATCGGATGAAAGATCCCTAGCACTTCATCGAATGATTGCAGAAAAACTCAGACACGCGCCCAACTTGTGGCAAGTTCCACAGGATAATATATCGAGATGGAAAGAGAGAAATGGACATCTCCCACCCTCAATATGCGAATGGGAACACATTCTGAATACAAAAACGCATGAACAGATTTTGGCATTACTCGAAAGCGAGTCCGAGGAATCCGTTCGCCTCAGATCTTCAAGTCCTTTTACCGGTATATTAAGCGCAGACGAACGGGCAAAGATATTCGAATCATACGGGCAAAAATCGGTTGTGGTTGTATAGGAGTTATCTGAATGGTCAAACAGCATGTTTAACCCTGCAATGCCGTCGGACGGCTACGCCGCCGCTGATTTTGGCGTTACGTGATGATTTCCGCGTTACGAATACTGATGCCGGTCAGACAGTTGGTAGCATTGATTCTAGAAAATTCCCAACCTACAACTGCATCGTGGCCGTTGATTTGAACATCTATAGCACCTGGGGCGACCTGCTCAACAAACGACGTAAGCTCATGGATTATAGAGTATGAAATGACAAAGAGGGAAACCACCCTTATGAACGGCATAAAACGTGAACAGATAAAACCCGGATCACAGGTATCCATCGTATTAAAAAATGATCAACGATCTGGAAAACTCACGAAAGGCATTGTGAAAGACATTTTGACGAAATCCCTGGTTCACCCTCACGGAATCAAAGTCCGTCTGGAAAGCGGCGAGGTTGGGCGCGTGAAAGAGATCATATAAGGACCCAACGCCCGCTAAATGTGAAAACCGGGCATAAACGTATGGTTACTTATTCTTTTGAGCTGGAGCAGAGATAATGGTTGATCTAAGTGCATATCAGTCCAAATTAACAGCGCTTTGCAACTCTCTCTCAGTGAAACGTCTGGAACTCGTGGGATCAGCCGCACGAGAAGACTTCCAGCCGGAGTCAAGTGACATAGATGTACTCATCGAATTCGAAGGAAACCATGCGCTCTTTGACCGGTATTTTGAACTCAAATTTGGTCTGGAGCGCATCCTGGGTAGAAAAGTCGATGTTATTCAACGTGGAGCAATTAAAAATCCACACCTGCGCGCAACGCTTGAACGAGACAAGATCGCAATCTATGGAGCGTGATACCAGAGCTTATTTACACGACATCCAGGAAGCCGGTGGACACATACAGGAATTCACCAGGGGAATGTCCGTGGAAGAGTATTGTAGAAACGAACTCGTCAAAGCCGCTGTCGAGCGTAAGTTCGCCGTCATAGGCGAAGCCCTTGTCCGACTTAGAGAGGACGATCCATCGCTCCTGAAACGAATCTCAGCCAGTGAAAAAATTATCGGATTCCGGAATGTGCTTGTTCATGGATATAACATCATTGATGACCCAACGGTCTGGTCCGCTATTGAGACCAATCTGCCGACACTGCTTGAAGAAGTAAGAGCTTTGCAGGATGCCTGACGAAACGCTGTATCGTCTGCAGAAATGAAGAGGAGCCAGGATGGGATTCAGAATTGCCGTCGTCCAGCAGAACGGAAACCCCGGAAAACCGGACGAGAATCGGAACAAAGCCCTCAATTTCGCCCAAAAAGCCCTCGATCAGAACGCCGACGTAATCCTCTTTCACGAAGAACTCATCGTCGGCTACACGCCCCACCTTCGAGAAATGGCCGAACCGGTAAATGGCCCCACCACACAGGCTTTCCAGTCCCTTCTCCAGAACACGGACGCGCTGATCCTCTACGGCCTCACCGAACGCGATGGCGACAACTACTACATCTCTGCACCCGTCGTATCTGCAAAAGGCGTACTCGCAAACTACCGAAAAACGCACCTCTGGTGGAAAGCCGATGGCCTTCGGCACGAACCCACCTACTACCAGCCCGGTGAATCTCTGGTAACCTTTGAGGTAAAAGGACATCGATGCGGCATTATGATCTGCTACGATGGAGACTTTCCAGAAATGACCCGCGCCTACGCCAACCTGGGGTGCGCCATCTTGTTCTGGATGAACAACTGCGGAAGTCGTGGTCACGCAGTAGTAAAACCCCTTGCAGACAGAAACTCAATGATCATCGCCTCATCCTGCTGCTGCGGCCCCAATGAAAGAGGAAATATGTGCCGTGGTGGCAGCAACATCACAGATGCGGATGGAACACTTCTTTCCGAATGCTGGGATGAAGAAGACATCATCGTAGCAGATGTCTCCCCGTCAAAAGCGCTGGAATTTCGAAACAAGAATCCCTGGTATCAAGGACAGCGACCGAGTCTATACTACCCCGGCAACCTCGGTGATTAAAAAACAGAACCAGACACTCGGGCATTCATTCAAATCGGATCAACTGTGAGTCGTTTTCTATTTGCAACATTCGGGTCCCTTGGAGATTTACACCCTTACATCGCAATTGCCCGTGTTTTGAAAGACCGTGGACATGAAGTTATCATTGCATCCGCAGAAGATCATCGGCTCTCTGTAGAGCAGGTCGGTATTGAATTTGCGGCAGTCCCCCCAAGTATATCCGACCTGGGAGGACATCAGGCCGTCATCACTCAACTCTTTACCTACCGAAACGGCCCAGGGCACCTGATGCGCCATCTGGTAATGCCGTATGTCAAACCGGCGTACGAACACCTCTTGCAGGCATCGGCCGGTGCAGACCTCCTCATCTCCCACCCACTCACCGTCACACTCTCTCTGGTTGCGCAACGCCGTGCGATACCCTGGGTATCCACCGTACTGGCCCCTTTAAGCTTCCTGTCCAACTTCGATCCGCCAGTATTGGCCGGTGCGCCCTGGCTGCATAAACTGCGTGTCTTCGGGGAAATACCGTACAGAGGATTGCTCAACCTGCTCAAGCGCACCACCTGGAGCTGGGAAGCACCGCTACGCACCCTCCGCGAAGAGCTTGGCCTCCCTCCTTCAAAACAAATGGCAATGTTCGAAGGTCAGTTCTCGCCGTTACGCACCCTCGCACTCTTCGATCCACAACTGGCCCAACCGCAGCCGGACTGGCCATCAAATACCTGCGTCTGCGGTTGCCCCGTGTTTGATGGCCCAGCGCAAGATATCCGTATCCTTGACGAATTGGAACGCTTTCTTGCTGAAGGCGACCCACCCATCGTATTCGCCCTCGGTTCGGCTGCCGTATGGATCGCAGGAGACTTCTGGGAAAATGCGATTGCCGCCACACAACGCCTGAACCGTCGAGCCATTCTGATCACTGGCCCCCATACACCTGAATCCCTTCCAGAAAATATCCGGGCCTTTCCCTACCTCCCCTACTCCAGTGTCTTCCCCCATGCAGCAGCCATCGTACATCAAGCAGGCATTGGCACATTGTCCCAGGCGCTTCGAGCGGGCCGTCCGCAACTCATCGTTCCCGTCGCATTTGACCAGTTCGACAATGCACATCGCACCCAAAAACTCGGATTGGGACGGGTTCTTCCGTTCAGAAAAGTAGCGGCACAACGACTCACCTCTCAGCTCGAACAGCTATTCAAATACCCTGGCCATGCCCAGGCAGCTCACACGCTTGCCCATGAACTGGCCGGTACAGATGGAGCAGCCCGTGCCGCAGACGAGCTAATTTCCTGTATCCAGTCCTGATCGGTTCTGGGATACCACAAACAAACCACCTGCCGGTCGGTTACCCGGCAGGCAGGTACACCCGAAAAATCTCCCGCGTACGCCCCATCCGTTCCCGCAAAACCTCCATAAACGTCTCACAGTCCGCATGTCCCATCATCCGAGCAACCGCCAGCAACCCCTGTTCATCCGATGGCAACCGGGTACGCGCCCGCTCATCCTGCCGCCGCAACACCTTCTCCACCGTGCGCAAAAACACAAATGCAGATCGCAGGTCTTCCCCCTCTTCCTCCGTAACATATCCCCTCTCCACCAATCGCGCTAATCCCACCAACGTATTCGCGCTCCGCAAATCCGGTTCCCGGTATCCATATCGAATTTGTAACACCTGCACAATAAACTCAATATCCACAATCCCGCCCGGCCCCGTCTTGATACTCAACTGTGCAGAACCCGCCCCTTTTGTCCCGTGCGTTTCCATGCGCCGCCGAACATCGACCAGTTCCCCCGTCTCACTCTCAGACAATCCCTGGCCCAGCACGAACGTCTCAATCCGTGCCAACAGTTTCTTCCCCAGCGCAGCACTACCCGCCATCAACCTGCACCGGGACAACGCCAAACGTTCCCACGTAGCCCCCCGATCCTTCAAATAACGATCGTACGAATCGTACGAAAGCGCCAACAGCGCATTCCCGCCTTCCGGCCGCAAACGGGCATCTACAGGATACAACATCCCGTAGGGCGTGGACTGCCCGAGCTGATTCAAAACCTGCTGCGATAAATCGATAAAGAACTGAAGATTCCCCAACGGAGGATCGCCGTCCGTCTTCCCATCCTCCGAATACACAAATACCAGATCCAGATCCGATCCAAAATTCAATTCCCGCCCGCCCAGCTTGCCCAACCCCAAAATGGCGTACTCCGCCGGCTGCCCGTCCTCCTGTAGTGGGGTTCCACGAACCGCCGTAAGCCGGGCGTACACCCCCTCGTAAATTTTGTTCAAAACCGTCTCCGCCAACAGCGAAAGCGCCTCAAACGTCTCGAACGAATCCGTCAACTCCACCAGGTCTCGCGTGCCAATACGCAGCAACTCCCGGTTCTTAAACCCATTCAACCCGGCAACCACCGCCTCATCCGAATTTGCCCGGTCCACCACCGCGTCCACTTCTGCTGCCAATTCCTCTGCACTCCGATCCCGGTACAACACATCCGACGTTGTGATCCAGTCCAGCAGTCCCGGATTGCGCACCAGCACATTCACCAGAAACTGACTCCCCGAACACAACGAAAGCAGCAATTCCCGCAACCCTGGATTTGTACCCAGAATGCGAAACAGCGTATCGCCCGCACCGTACGCCGAAATCAACCGCTCCAGGTTACTCAACGCCAGATCCGAATCCGCCGAAGCCTGTAACCCCTGCATCAGCGCCGGGGCCAGATCCACAAAACTCTGCCGCGCCCGCGTACCCCGAATACGCGGTACGTGATCATACGCCAGAAATACCAGATTTCGATGCGCCGCTTCCGGCTGTGCAAACCCCAGCTCCGCCAGCAGAGAAGCCGCTTCCGGGTCTCCCATTTCCATCTCACACACCACGCCCACCGAACGCCCTTCTCCATCTCCTGTTTCCGAAAACACTTCCCGGTAAATGGTCTGAACCGTTTCCAGATGCCGTTCCAGAGCATGAACATACTCCGCTGCAGAATCGAACCCCATACACCGCGCCAGAGAACCCTGTTCCGCTCCAGACTCCGGCAAGCTGTAATCACTCAACCCGTGCATCATTTGCAAACGATGTTCCAACCGCCGGAAAAACACATACGCCGCCCGCATCGCTCCTGCTTCCGCATCCGACAACGCCGAAACCCCCTGAAGCTGACCAATGGCCTCCAGCGTATTTCCAGACCGTGCATCCGTATGCACACGCCCCACCAGCAACTGCAAACACTGCACAATAAACTCAATATCCCGAATCCCCCCCGAGCGCAACTTCAGATGCGTCTCCCCTTCCCCCTTCCGACCAATCCGGTCTTCAATCCGCCGCTTAATCCGCCGAATCTCTTCTACCGGACTCACTTCAAAATGCCTCGGGTACACAAACGGCTGTACCGTATCCAGAAACCGCTGTCCCAACTCCACAGACCCCGCGCACAGCCTTGCCTTAATCAGCATCTGCTGTTCCCACAATTCACCCCGCCGCACATAATATCGTTCATACGCCGAAAGCGGCATCGTCAACGCGCCAGACGCACCATCTGGCCGCAATCGCATATCAATTCGGTACAGAAATCCCTGTTCCGTAGGCTCCGTAGCCGCCCGGATCAACTGCTCTGCCAACCGCGTAAAAAACGTCTGATTGTCCACCACCTGCCCACCCTCTCCCCCGTCCGTTTCCCCCTCCTCCGAATACCCAAACATCAGATCAATATCCGAACTGAAGTTCAACTCCCGCCCACCCAGTTTCCCCAACCCAATCACTGCAAATGAAACCGGCTCTCCTTCCCGATTCAAAGGCAGCCCATACCGAGCCTGCATGTCCGGAAGCAACAAATTCAGCAACGTATCCAAACACACATCTGCCAGATCCGAAAGCCCGGCCGCCGTCATCTGAATGGTCCGGCTCCCTACCAGATCTCCCGCGCCCAACCGCAACAACTCCCTCCGTGCAAGCCTGCGTACCGCATTCAGACGTGTTTCCAATGACTGAAACACCGTCAGACCTGCTGCAAACTCCACCGCAAGCGCATCTCGATCACTGGGCCCGGACAACCGCTCCGATTTCTCCAGGAGCCAGTAGAAATATTCCGGATCTCGCACCAGAAGATCTGCCAGAAACTGGCTCCCACCCAAAATATAAACCAGCGTATGTAGCGCTCTCGGATCTGCATCCAACCCTCGAAAAAACGACGCCCGACCAAACGACGCACGCGAAAGACGCTCAAAATTATTTAAAGCCATATCCGAGTCCGGCGCACCCGTCAACTCCCGAAACAAACCAGCCGGAAGAGATGGTGCCCCTTCCGGCTCGGATAACCCTTGCAAGTTCCGAAATACGCGGTCCGGGTCCCGAAATCCCAGGTCCAACAAAACCTGCCGACCCCGGTCCGGTTCCGCAAACAGCTCCTGCACAAGCTCCTGTGCCGGCTTCTTCAAATCCACCGCGTACCCCCTCAAAGTGCTTCTCTGCCAGTTTCTCCCGTTCGAATCCGAATGGCTTCTTCTACCGGCAACACAAAAATCTTCCCGTCCCCCACTTCGCCCGTGTGCGCCGCCTTGAGAATCGCCTCAATCGCCCGGTCCAGTTCATCCTCCGCCACCACCAGCTCCACCTTCAGCTTGGGCAAAAAATCCACATGATATTCGCTCCCCCGGTAAAACTCCGAATGCCCGCGCTGCCGACCAAATCCCCGGTACTCTCCCACAGACAACCCCACCAGCCCAATCTCCGTCAGCGCATCTTTCACTTCATCCAGCTTGAACGGTTTAATAAACGCCTCAATTTTTTTCACATCCACCTCCGTCTCTTCCACATTCACCAAAAACAATACGTAAGGGCGCGGTTCTCGCGCCTCGGCGTTTTTTAGGCCCATTGCAAGAAGCGAAATATTTCTCGCCACAATAAGCAACAATATACAGATTCCACCGGTTCACTTCAACAGGATTGTCCTGCGTCCACCTTCCCAAATACGTATTGACAGAACCCTGTAAATCTTCTATCGTACCCTCTCTAAAACCACCCCAGCAAACCCTGCAACCGGAACCTCTGTCATGCCGTTCTTGCCACCCGGAAAACTCCCCCTGGAACTCCTGGACCGCCTCCTGAAAAACTACACAACCCGGGACGACCGCATCCTCGTTGGTCCGCGCGTAGGTGAAGACGCCACCGTCATCGAATTCGGAGACACCTGCCTCGT
>JAQCGA010000050.1 GCA_027619145.1 bacterium
CCGGTTTTTGAGGCCAAACGGCAAAGGCGGGCGGGGGAACCCCGCCCCTACGATTTGTGTGAAAAGCGCCTGGATCCGGGCCTGTACTGGCATTCTCGATATATGGATGGTGTGTTAAAAAGACCTTGTGGGTGGAGATTATGTTTCGCGGTCTATGCGTGCAAGACTTCCTTTGCGGCTGTTGCCTGGGGTGTGGTGGGGTCCCGGCGGATGATCTGGCCGAGGTGGTATCGTGCGTGTTCGTTGCCATTCCGCGCGAGGTCCAGGGCTTCTTTGAATCCTTTTTCCGAGTAGCTCATGTCTCTGGGGATGACGTTCAGATCGAGATCTTTCCAGTAGAATTTCAGGTCATCGGTTTTCCAGTTTTCGTACACGGTTTCCCAAGGCAGGTGGCTGAGTCCGTCCAGGTGGGGGATGAGCATGTGTTCGGAGACTGGATCTTCCAGGGCCTGGTACCGATTGTCCAGGGAGACACGAAGTTTGTTTTCGGTGAGGTTGGGCAGGGCTTTGTGGATGGTGAGTGAAGGAAAGATGAGGGTGTCGCCAATTTCGTAGTCTGTGGAGTGCCAGATTTCATCTGTGTGAGAGGTGTCCACACAGAGGCTGCCTGCGCCGAGGGAGAAATGGTGGTCCAAAACGCGGTTGACTTTGTGCGATCCAGGAAGGACGGCGAGTCCGCCCAGTTCGATGGGGCAGTTGCCTACGGGCGACCAGCAGGTATAGGTTTCGAAGTTGCCCTGGAAGTGTACAAAGTCCTGGTGAATTGGGGTGGTGTGGTCCGTGTTTTTGGGGAACCAGAGGCGTGCAATTTTGTGGGGGTGTGGGAAGATGGGGCGGCCGATGACTTTTTCCATCATGTCCAGAACTTCGGGCCAGTGGCCGGATCGGTGGAAGGATTCAAGTCTGTAGGCCTGGTGATATCCTTCGGTGTATTCGGGATCGCCTTCGGCGCATTTGCGTGAGACATCTGCGATGCCTTCAATTGGGTCGGTTCCGGATACGATCCAGCCTGCTTGCTGGAGGACGGTGAGGATTTCCCGGCGCAGATTCCAGAGTTTGTCGGGGTCCTGTAACTTTCGGAAGAAGAGGTAGCCGTCTTCTGCCATGCGGGCACGCAGGGCTTCGGGGTCGTTGGAGAGGTCGTTCGAGACTTTGAGTTCTTTGATGGGTTTGGACATGGATGTTTCCTTTCAGCTTTTGTGTGAACTGGCGTATTCTACGGCTTGAATGAGTGCGATGATGTAACCAAATTCGAAGGCCCAGGCCTGGGTGACGCGTCCTGAGACACCTTTGGGAGCCACGTCATCGGGATGGTGCGGCGCGTGGTCCGGCATGAGCATATAGGGATAACCAGCTTCGTGGAGGACCTGGGCGATTTCGTACATGTTGACGTCGCCTTCGTCGGGCCAGGTTTCGCAGAAGTCGTGCAGGCCACCCCGGATGTTTCGAAAGTGGATGTTGAAGATTTTCTTTTTTTCGGCGAAGTGTTTTACGATGGGTGGGAGTTCTTTGGCCGGGTTCTCCAGGCCTTCTGCTGCGACGCCACAACAGAAGTTGTATCCGTGGTAGGGGCTGTCCACGAGTTCGCTAAACCGCTTCAAGCCTTCAAAGACGGGCCAGTTCCACTTTTCAACGCCGTTTAGTTTGGGAGCCGGTGGGTCGTCCAGGTGGCAGGCCATCTGGATTTTGTTTTCTTCGGCAACGGGGATGACACGTTCCAGGAAGTACGTGGCACGTTCGTAGACTTCTTCACGGCTGACGTCGCCGACTGCAGTGAGGGTATCGTTGTCGTATTTGGAGAGTTCGAAGGAGCTGTAGGTAGATCTGCCGCGTCCGGGTCTGCGTTCGGTGCGTTGAATGAGACCGCCTCCGTGAGGGACGTTCAGTACGCAAAAGTTGTAGTTGAGTCCACGGAGGCCCGCTTGGGCAGCGTTTTCGATGTAGCGGCAGACGGTGTCGATGTCTTTGTCGCGCTGGGGGTCTTTGGCCATCGGAATGCTGTCTTTGAGGTTGATGTGGACCATTTCCAGTTCGACCCCGTATTTCGCGGCTGTTTCACGGTGTCTGGTGAGCGTTTCTACTTCCATGTTTTCCACAGTGGCGTCGAAGTGGGTTACGCCGTGGCGGGCCAGGAATTCCATTTCTATTCTGGATGTTCCCACATACTGTGTGCCTACGTACATTTTATTCATCCTTTCCAGATAATGCAGTACAGGTTTTATACGATTGTCGTGTGATTCCAGTATGGATCGATCAACTGAACCCCAGGAGGTGCCCCAGGCGAATCAGGTGAGAGGCGTGCCATCCGTCGAGGGAACTGGCGAAGCCGAAGTCTCCGTGTTGTTCTACAATTTGTGCACGTTGATCCTGGGCAATTTCGGCTACGGTTTCTGCATTGTTTGCCGGGACGAACAGGACGGCGTGTCCGCCCATCAGACCGTATCCTCGTGGAGGCGGAGAGCTGTTTCGGAAGGTGATGTTGAGGGCCCATGTTTCATGTTTCCAGAAATGCTTTTCTCTGAGTGGGGTCGTTTCCATGCGGTAGTCAAAGTGCCAGTCTTCGTTGCCCCACAGGCGGATGAGTCCGAGGCGGCCGTCCAGGAAGATCCAGTCTCCAGGGGCGGTCCATTGTGCGGCTTCGTTTTCGACCACGTGTTCGCCGCCTTCGTGTTGTACATGGATCGAGCGGAAGTAGAGGGATTCGTTTGCGAGGCGGTAGTTGAGGGTTTCTACGGACCAGGGATGGAATTCAGGGCCTTCGGCTTTGGTGCGGGAGAGTTGCATGTCTGTGCCGAAGATGGGCACCTGTTCGCCGTAGCGCATGATGCGGTCTATGTGGAGGACGCCTTCTTCGTGGGCGAGAAAGGCCATGGTTCTTCGGATTCGGAGTTCCTGGTCCATCCACGCACCAAGGACCCAGGCTTCGCTGGTGTTGGTGTCGATGATGTGATTTTTGAGTTCGAGATTGACTGCTTCACCAGCGGCGTTTCGGATGGTGGGTGCGAGCTGGGGGAGCGCACAGAAGTAGTCTGTCCAGACGCGGGTGCCTTGCGGGACAATAAAACCAGTTCCGGGATGTCTGTTGACGAGGGCTTTCAGGCCGAAGCCAGAATGCAGTTTCCGGCCTTTGTGGACGAGGATGCCGGCGTATGGAGAGACCCATGGTCCACCGGCGTGTGCCAGGGCTTGTTGATCGTTGTAGAGATGGGTTCCCTCGTAAGGGGCCAGGGCGTGGGCGAAGGCGATGAATGAGGCGAAGTGAAATTCCCAGTAGAGGTGCTGGTCTCCGTTGATGTATGTGTCAACCATTCGGCCGCCGTGGGCACGCTGGAGGTCGTGAATATTTTGGAGGGCTTTTTTGAGCGCCCAGAGTGCCAACGGATCTTTGAGTGCATCGGTGACAATGGCGAGGTAGTGGGCCTGCTCGCCGTGGGAGTACGGGTAGTAGTCGTTGCCGGTGGTGTAGAAGATTCGGCCGTCTGCGGCGAATAGCCGGGCCATTACGGTGTGCAAACCCTTCCAGTTCCAGGTGAGGGTTTGAGGCACATGCCCCAGGAATTTTTTATAGAGGATGTAGGGGATGGCGTAGTTGTTGAAGCAGGTCTGATAGGTGGGGTGGAAGGCTCCGTGGTTTTCTGTGGTGAAGTCAGGGAAGACGTTTGCGGTGGTTACTCGGTCGTGTACGGGGAGGCCTTCTATGACTTCTTTTTCCCAGAGGTCTTCTTCTCTGTTGTACGAATTGAGGAAAAATCGGTTGGCTTTTTCTTGCCACGCTTCACACCGGGGATCTCCCGGGTTGAGGACCTGTGCGCCTACGAGGGGGCCGACGGTCCAGCAGGTTTCTTCTGCTTTGGTGTCGCGGTAGAGGCCGGTGGGGAAGTCGTAGTCCAGCAGGTGGTCTGCCCAACGGGCAACTTTGGTTCGGATGTCTTCATAGAGTGGCCGCTCGAGCCGGTCTCCGAGGAGCGCAGCGGCGTAGGCGACGTAGCCCCAGGCCAACGGGGAAACCTGATCCCATGGGTTACTTGCGGTGCGTTCCAGGGCTTCGTGGATGACGGCGAGTAGTTCCTCTCGCGAGTATTCGCTTTCGCTGTAGTTTTCGCTGGTAGCGATTTCGGCGAGGACAACGGCGAGGTTGGATTCTCGTAGGCCGGGTTCGTAGGGTGGGAGGTCGAAGAGGTCTTTTCTTTCGCGAAAGATTTTCACTGCGAACGGGAGGAAGTCTTCGAGGAGGCGCAGGACAGACTTGGGTGAGATGCGGGGGTTGTCGGAAAAGTCGATCTGGTCTGTGTTGTCCATGGTCAAAGTACTCCTGTGGTGCTCTTTTCAGGGCGGTGGGCTTTCTGTGTTTTTCGCTTCCATGGTTTTACGAAATCGGTTGTTTCTGGCCTGTGGTCGGGAAGGCCCCTGCTACTGTCTACGAGAAGGATAAGGATAAGTTGGGTAAAATACAATATGGACTTTCTCGCCTGGTAGAGTATTCTCGATTTTGGAAGACCATTGAGTGGGTTTTTAGATAAATTTGTTCACATGCTTTTTGCCGTCATTCCCGAGCGTTTCTATCGGGAATCCATTGTTGGGGAAACCTGGATTCCCGCTTACGTGGGAATGACATCACAGGTGCCGATATATGCATTGTCAATCTACTTTTGAAGAATCACGGAGATGATTGCTTCATTAATACATCCAGCATTTTATGATGATTATTCAGGAAGTTTTTTGAAATGATGAAATGTTCAGTGTCGGAATAATCGACGGCGTTGATTCCCTCGTCCGATAGCTGGTAGATGGTTGCATTTGGGTAGGCCATGATGATGGGGGAGTGCGTTGCGATGATGAACTGCGATCCATCCTGGACCAGATCGTGGATACGTGAGAGGACGGCCATTTGTCTGCTGGGAGACAGGGCTGCTTCTGGTTCGTCCAGGATATACAATCCGTTCCCGAAAAACCGGTTGGTCAGGAGTGCCAGAAAGGATTCTCCGTGGGATTGTTCATGGAGGGCGCGATTGCTGTACGCACCGGAGATGCGGGGAGCGCTAGCGGGCTCTTCATCTATTTTTTCAATTTGAGTCGCAACGTTGAAAAAGCTTTCCGCACGAAGAAAGTATCCGTCACGGGGCCGTTTTATACCTTTGGAAAGGCGGAGATACCGATGCAGGTCGGAATGGGAGGCACGGGTTTCAAACTGGAAATGCCGGGAGCCGCCTTCCGGGTTGAATCCCCAGGCAACAGCGATTCCTTCCAGGAGGGTGGATTTGCCCGACCCATTTTCGCCTACGAAGAAGGTGACATCTTTGTGAAGGTTCAGGGTGTCGAGATGGCATACAGCATTCAGGGAGAATGGGAATTCTTTCCAGGATGGTACTTTGTCGCGTTCAAGGGTGACTGACGAAATGAATTGTTCGGATATCATCGGGTCTTCCGTAAAGGTTGACGCACGTTTGCTATAAGGGTGAACTGGCGATTGTTCATTTCAAGATGGGTCCACCCGCAGTTGCATCGTTGCACCTTTGACAGGTGGTATCGTCACAGTGCGTTATGAACGGATCTTCTTTGATCGCCTGAGTTGTTGCTTCGATGGCGTTAGAAGCCGGGTAGATTTTCCATTTGCTTTGCCCAACCGTTGTCTTCCTCAGGAAGGGGGATAGCACCGCTTCCAGTTTGGGGAAACCACCGCCATGTCCTCCGACTTCAACGGGTATGATCTGACCGTTTGGAGCGTTTGTCCACCTTCTGAAAAGGGTCCGTCCGGCTTTTTTCTCTGAGAGATGAATCAGGGTCATTCGATTTAGATCCACTCCCGCAAGTACGATAGATCCTCCGTGGAAAGCCAGAGCTTCCAGGGGGGAATACACGTCATCTGGGTTTTGATCTTTCAGCAGTGTCTCTACCAGCGGACCAGCCCCTGCGAAAGAAGATACGGGATGGTTGCCTCGCTGGCTGTCGCTCCGATGAAGAACGGCTGCGGAGATGGCTCCCAGGTTTCGACCAATTTCTTTACTCGTTGCAGGATCAAAAACAAGATCTGTTCCTTCTTTGGAGAATTTTTGGGTTTCATAATTGACACCATTTCGCGGGAACTGTAGATGGGCTGGTGGATCGACTATATAATGAGTAGTAAAGGCGGGCACGAGTAACGTGCATTCCTCCAGCAGAAACGCTTCGACAACCGACGGTGCGCCACCTTCAACCCAACCGAATGACCGAAGGGATGAGTGCAGGCAGATCGGAGTTCCGGAGAGGTCTACGTCGCGCAGGTTTTTTTGTATGTCGCTGAGTGTAATCACAGGTTGCCCAACCGAGAAACCAGGGCGCGCACAATGGCTTGATGGCCCAGGAGTGAAGGGTGAAGCCCGTCTTCCAGCAGGAGTTCGGGGTTCGCAGGATGACCGAAGGCGGTCTGAAGGTCCACGACCGGGTCGGGTTGCTGGCGTACCACATTTGCGATTGCCGCGAGGTCGGTATTCAGAAATTGCATTTGCATGAGGGATAGGAACCAGTGATTTGCGATTTGATTTTCAATGACTGTTGTGGGGGTCATCCATATCCATTTGGCAGATGTTTGTGTTTGGGCAAAGTTTCTGAGCATGGTCAGATTCTTCTCGGTTTCTTCGAGGCTGACGAGGGTCTTGGTTGGGGCTTTTCCATGTTGGCGGGAATCGTTGGTTCCGGCCATGCAGGTGATCCAGTTGGGTTCCTGTACTGCCACTTGCAGAAAGCGGCTGATGATTTGAGAAGTGGTATCGCCAGATACTCCTGCGTTTACGATCTGGATTTGATCCTGAGGGCGGCGAAGGTGGAGGATGTGCCGGAGGATTTCCAGCCAGGATTGTCTGTCGTCGGTGATGCTGTCTCCCAATCCTACAACAAGATCGTTCGGTTGAAAAGGCAGTTGGTCTACTTGTTCGGCGAATTTGGGGTCGGAGAGTAGTTCCTGGGCGGCCCGGTGCGCATTCTTTTCAAATTTAGCGTTGAGGCTGAGGTACTGTGCTTCATCAATGCCGAGGACGGACGAGATGGTGGAATCATCCAATTCTGAATTGAATCTTGAAAAGGCTTTTTCTGGGTGGACGAATTGGACGATGAGTTCGATTTGCTCGGGGGTGAGTTGATCCATATAGATTGGGTCCTTGCGTGTTGATGAAGAGATTCGTGCTCCGGGTATGTTGACGGGCGTCCCTATCGGTGTCCCAGGAAAAGGGCCTGTATAGATCTTAGCGTGCGCCGTGGATCTAATCTCGATACAATAGCGATAGGCTACTGGCGATTCCATTCCAATCTAGCTCTTTCGCCCGGTTGAAAGCATTGAGACTTGCTTGCTTCAGATCTCGCTTGCGTATCTCAATAAGTGACTTCTGAAGGGCTTTCCAGTCTTTGGGATCATAAAGTATCCCCATGCTATCATCTACTAATTCAGGCAGGCACCCTATTCGGGGCATGACGACAGGTTTGCCAAAAGACAAGGCCATAATTGCGGTGCCACTCGTCAGTACGTTCGTGAACGGAAGCACTACCACATCGGCGGCGTTCAGGTAGAGCTGAAACTCGTGGGCGGCGAAAAATGAGGATGTGTACATGTGTATGTTTGGGTCTCCCTCCACCATTGCTTCAATCTGTTCCGCATATTGGGGAAGGAGGCCTCGGCGTGCGGCCAATATCAATTCCGTATCCCCATCGTTTACATCTCGGAAGGCGTGGACCAGATGCTCAAGTCCTTTGTACGGTCTCGCGTTACCAACGAAGAGGTAGACAAAGCGCGACTCTGGAATGCCCAGTTTCTTTCGTGCTTCTGATCGGGAGATGTCGTTGGGGTAGGCGTCTATGTAGTTTCCGTGTGGGATTACGTGAAGATTGCCAGTACGGTAGAATTGATTTCTCACTAAATCTGCGGCGTAGTTACAATGGGCCACGACCTCGTGAGCAGTCTGGCACATCATCAAACGTGCCAGGTGGTCGATTTCTGGGTGTTGGCGCTCATGCGGATATACGTTATGGGCTGTCCACACGATACGGTATCCAAGGTTTCGCGCAAAGTTCAGGTTCTCTGCAAAATCGTGATAACGTTTCACACAGGAGCCCAGGTCTTCTGCTTTGTAGAAGTGATGCAGCCAGTTGATGTGAATTGCCGTACACTCCGTCCGTCTATCTTCCAGGTAAGATTTCTCGAACGAATATTGACCGAACTCAAGTATGGTTCCCTGCTTTTCAAGTGCAGATGTAAGTAATGGACCGTATGGATTTGTACGGTCTGTCAGACTGAGGCCACCCTTAGGTTCCCAAAAATACAGTACTTTCACTCAGTCCTCCACGATGGATCGGTGGTATGGTGTTTAAAGTTTCACATTCTTCCTGTTTTCTACTGGATCTCACCACGTCGTCAACTGTTTTTCCCATTCGGGCAGTTCGGTTTTGAGGAGGTGTTCGATCTATTTGCTCTTGGCTTTGAGGATGGTGTCTGTGGATACAGTATCCATATTTAGATGGAAGCGTGGATACCGGAAGTCAGTATTTTTATGGGGTCAGGTTTTAGCGTTTAATCCATGCCTGTAGCCTTGATCGCAAGGCACTAGAACTACAGTATTCCATTAATTGGGGTTGCTTCCAACCCTTAAAAGTAGCATATTTTTGGTAAACGAATGTAGGCAATGACGAAACGATAGGACAACTTGCTTGTGGCACAAACGGTTTATATAGAAACATCTATTTTTAGCTTCTATTTTGAACACCGTCAGGACCCAGCTGCTGTTGCAATGCGCGATTGGACGCGCCAGTGGTGGGATAATCATCGCTACCGTTATCGGATTGCAACCAGCACGGCTGTTCTGGCTGAACTGGACACCGGTAATCTGCCACACCGCGAGGAAGCTCTTAACCTGGCAACAACACTGCCGGCTATTGCGGTTGCAAGTGAAATTGGCAGGATTGTAGATGTATATATTGAACATCATTTGATGCCACGCGATCCGCTTGGGGATGCGATGCATTTGGCATTAGCTTCGTATCATAAATTCGACTATCTTTTGACCTGGAATTGTGAGCACCTTGCCAATGCCAACAAGGCTGGGCATATTCGTCAGATCAATACGCTGTTGGGGCTTTACATACCAATGTTGATAACACCTCTGGAATTGATGGGGGATGAATAGTTATGGATACGTATCAAGAATTAATTGAAAAAATCCGGGAGAGTCGGATACGTATGTCCGAAGCATGCGATCATGATTCAGATAAATATATAGCCTATTTAAAATCGTTCAACACGAAGTACTCGAAGCAAGTGGAATTATTTCAAAAATTACAGGATTCGATTCTCGCAGAACACCGAGTACCTTCTTCAGAGTAAGACAAGTATTTCGGTTTGAATCCCCACCGGATCATATATTTGGTGGGGATTTTTCGTTTTTATCAGACACGATATATGGAAGAATCACAATAGAGTTCACCACGTCGTTAACTGTTTCTCCCACTCCGGCAATTCGATTTTGAGCAGGTGTTCGATCTGTTTGATTTTGGCTTTGAGGATGGTGTCTGTGGATTCGGTACCCATGTCCAGGCGGAGGCCCAGGTCCAGGAAGTCTGTGTTTTTGATGAGGGCGAGGTCCTTGCGGGCAATGTCGAGTTCTTCCTGGGCGATGGCTTTGATGCGGGCGAGGTCGCGGAGGTTTTCTTTTTTGTGGCCGCTGCGTACCCAGGTCTGGCTACTGAATTCGTTGATGATGTTGCGCAGGCGCAGAAATTCTTCCACGTTGGCGGCGCTGCGCCAGGTGTAGGCTAGGTGTTGAGCCAGGACGAAGGCTTGCTGGAAACGGGGCCGACAGGCGCGGGGTACGAGGGGACGGGCTTTTTCGAGGTGGAGGATGCCGCGTTCCCAGAGGGTGGCCATGGCCTGGAGTTCGTTCAGGGCAACGTCCTGGTTTTGGTTGGGGCCCCGGCGGGCAATGGCGCGGAAGCCGGGGTTGGAATAGAAGAGGGGTTTTTTTTCGACGAAGGTTGTGTCGTCATCCATGGCGGAGTTTTCCCAGTGCCAGTAGAAGAGGCCGTAGAAAGCAGGGTCCAGGTCACCGGGTTCGGGTTTGGTTTTGAGGGAGAGAGGTTGGGCTGGGCCGATGAAGTAGGAGCCGATGTAATAGGCGAGTTGAGGATGGTGGCGCAGGCCCTGTGAGAAATCTTTCCAGGCGCGGCGTACGTAGGGGGCGGCTTCGGGGCCGAAGTCGCGCTGGGCAATGGCGGTGAGGATGTGGTCGGGGTTTTCGAATTCGGTGTGTTTGCCCCAGAGGGTCCAGTAGCCAAATTCTTCGGAGGGAGATTTACAGGAGCCGTCGAAGAGCCAGCGGGAGTGAATGGCGTGGGGTTTTAGGCGGGCGGCGTTCTGCCAGATGGCGCGCTGGTTTTCCAGGGCGGGCAGGTAGGGGACGTTGAGGCATTCGATGGAGGTGTTGATTTCGAGTTTGAAGCTGAAGGGGAGATTCGCACGGTGAGCGAGGCGGCGCTGATTGCGGCATCGGTCGCTGGGGGTGATGCGGGACATGGAGTAATCCCAGACGTTTTTGCCATATCCGGCGGGACGCCAGTCCACGGAGTCTTTGTCGATTTCGGTCTGGAAGATGACGTGTTCGGGGTCGAGGTTGGTAATGTATTCGGCCTGGTCACGGTCGTTGGACCAGTGGTTGGCGGAGTAGGGCCAGGTGAGCAGACGGGCTTCGGGGTTGGCGGACCGGATGCCGCGGGCTACTGCGTTGACAAATTCGGCTACGACGTGGGAGCCGTTGCGGCGGGAACAACGAGGGCAGTCTTCGGCATGATTCTGGCTGCGCATGAAGCAGTGGTAGAAGCCTTCACCGCCGGTGATGGCTACGATGCCGCCGAGGTCCGGGATGTCGTGGAAGAGGGAGGCCCAGGAGTTGACGAGGAAGCAGCGGGTTTTGGGATCACTGGTGCAGAGGGTGCGGAAAGCACCGTTGGCCTGGAGGGCACCGCGTGAGGTGGGGTGATGGTTGAAGATGGCGTGGTCCGGGTCGGGTTTGGGGTTGTAGCCCATGAGGAGGATGCGGATGCCGTAGCGGGCGGCCTGCCGGGTGAGTTGGGCGAGGCGGTCCCGGTTTTTTTGTGCATTGGGATTGACGAGGCTGCGGAAGTCTCCCTTGGGATCGGGGAGGTGGTAGTCTTCCAGGCGGATCATGATGGGTACGGCCATGATGCCCATGCGGGCGAGTTCGAGGAAGTTGGTGTCGGTTTCGCGGCCGTAGATCCAGGCCTGGGTGGTACAGAAACCGCCCCAGAGGTCTGCGCCGATGTGGAGAGGGACGGCCGGGCGCACGGCGCGTTTGCCGGGAGAGAGAACAGGGCTGCGGCGCAGGCTCCAGAGGTTAGAGAGGTAGAGTGAGGCGCGGAGAAGGGCGTGTTCGGTAGATGCGCGTATGGTGATGCGGTCTGGTTCGGCGGTAAGTTGAAAGGCCACGTCCCAGCGGCTGGTGTTTTTCTTGGGATGGAGTTTAAAGGCGATGCACGGGGTGTTCTGTTTGGCGGTGGATCGCAAGGAGAAGCCGAGGCGGGTGCGGAAGAAATTGCGCAGGTCGTTCAGGCCGAGGTGCGCAGGGCCGTCCGGCGATAGGTTGCCTTCCAGGGTGAGGGACCATTTGTTTGTGATGAGGATGTCGTTTTTGCGCAGTTTTTTTGAGGGGGGTGGGATGCGGCCTGCGGGAGGTTCGGAGACCTGTTTCCAGAAGCTGGATTGACGGACTTTTGTGACTTTGGAAGACCATTCTTCTTCGAAAGATTTCATTATGATCGCTCTCTCTTGCGGTGTGCAGGCTGTGAAAGTGTTAGAGATACACAAAGCCCCGGTGGATTTTTCTCCGGGGCTTTGTAATTGTATTGTACAAGCGGAGTTGGATACTGAAGATTTAGGAGTGGGCGAGTCCTAATTCTTCGGCCGCTATGTTCAGCCTCCCATCAGAAGTCCAGAGGGAGATTTCGGATTGCTGCGCAGATGCCAGTAGATTGATATCCACGAAGCCGATCCCTTTGCCCATCAGTTCGTGTTGCATGATAAAGAAAAGCAGTTCATCTTGAGATACCACGGGCACCATCGGCAGGGTCTGGAGCAAGGACAGAAATTCAGTTCGATTGCGCAGGTTTCCACAGGCTAATTCACCTATGATGAAAGGGTGGCAAACGACCTGAGTATCCATAAGCGACAATTCCAATTGTCGATTTCCATAACGCAGGTGTGCGATCCATATGGACGTATCAACGAGAACCATGGTTAGAATTTCTCGGGTCTGCGTCTCGGGATGGGACGGATTTCTTTTTCAGTTCCACCCATACGCGCAAGCCGTTTACTGCTCTCGCGAGTGATTAAGGCTTTCAGACCGAGCCGAACCAGGGCCGTTTTTTCATTGATACCGGTCAACTCTGATGCCTGTTTTAACAGGTCGTCGTCTATGTTTAGTGTTGTTTTCATAATGTATGAAATATGTATTGTTCGTAAATTGATGTCAATAGGGGAATTCTTTGCGTCCAAACCGGTGTTTGTCCGTCATAGAAGGAAACGGTTCGTGTGCTTTTGGAGCGAGGGATATTATGGCTGATGTTGTAGCGAGTGATTCGATTGAGGTGGCCTGGAAGGCGTATCACGATCAATTGCATGGATGTCTCAAGAGTCGGGTAGGGGATGCGGCGGATGATTTGTTGCAGGAGGTGTTCATGCGGATGTATGAACGGCGGGCGTCTTTGCGGGATGTGGAGAAGCTGCGAAGCTGGATGTACCGGATTGCACATCATGCGGTAATTGATTTCTACCGTGCGCGAAGGCCGATGGAGTCGCTTCCGGATGGGTTGACGGCAGAGGAGCCCGATGCGGATGAGCGAGCAATCCAGGAGCTTGCCGGTTGTATGGCACCTATGATTGAGAATTTGCCCGAGCGGTACCGGGAGGCGGTGATGTTGAGTGAGATTCGGGGGTTGTCTCAG
>JAQCGA010000051.1 GCA_027619145.1 bacterium
GGGGGGCCGAGGTTTGCGGAGAGGGGTGGGAGGTAGCTGATGACGGCAGATTCGTCGGTGCCGTGGTAAGCGCCTTCGAATTTTGCGATTTTGGATTTGCCGGTGAAGGCGCGGGCGGAACGCAGGGCATTGAGGACGGCTTCGGTGCCGGAGCTGCAGAAGCGGACGCGTTCGAGGGAGGGGATGCGTTCTTGCAGAAGTTCGGCCATTTCTATTTCGAGAGTAGTGGGCAGAGAGAAGCCGGTGCCGAGGGCGATGCGGTCGTGCAGGGCTTCGACGATGGCGGGGTGGGCGTGGCCTAAGATGAGGGCGGTGTTGTTGTTGACGAAGTCGAGGAGGCGGTGGCCGTCTACGGTGGTGAGGTGGACGCCTTCGCCTTTTTCTGCGTAGATAGGGAAAGGGGAGATGTGGACGCCGGTGCGGGTGTTGCCGCCGGGGAGGGCGTTCTGGGCGCGTTCGAAGAGTTGCTTCGAGCGGGAGTTTTCGGATTGGTAGCGGGTGATAAGTTCTTCGAGAGGGATTGGAGGCATGGTGGGTTCCGGAGGTTGGGAAACTGGTGGATGGTGGTTTCAAGGGGTTAAAAAAATTGACAATTGACAATTGATAATTAGCAATTGATAATTGGCTTTTTCTCTCTTCTTCGGCTTTTTCTCTCCTCAATACCCATGGACATAGTGGCCCTGGCCGAGGCCGGGGAACCAGATGAGGTCGGTGAGAAAAGAGATGCCGAGGGCGAAGACGAAGCCGACGATGAGGCCGTAGAAGAAGGGTTTTGTGCGGCGGTAGAGGAGGATGCCGCCGAAGCGGAGGACGATGAATTTGATGAGCCAGGTGATGAAGATGGTGAGGGTGTAGAGGCCCACGAACCAGCTAAATTGAAAGAGGAGGCCCATGGGGTGGAGTGGCCACCAGGCGAGGCGGGTGCGCAGGATACTGAGGACGGCGGCCAGGAGGATGCCGGAGGCCCAGACGGCTGTTTTTTCGGGATCGGGTACGGTGCGTTCGGCGCCGGTCATGGCGGCGGCGGCGCGGTTGTAGGAGGTCTGTGCACCGCCTACGAGAGACCAGGTTTGAAATGCGGTGCCGCCTTCATCGTAACAAATGGAGAGGGTGTAGGTGAAGGAGACGCCGATGCCCACGGCGAAGGCGACGAGGATGGCAATCAGGAGGCGGTTTGAGCGGGAGGCACCCCGGGTCACGCGCAGGGCGTGGGGGAGTGCGGGTGCGGTGCGCCAGCCACCAATGGCACTGGTGGTGACGGCGCGGTAGGCTACGAGGGTGCTGTTGGACATGCCGGTGGAGCCCAGGAAGACTTCGGGCATGTCGGTTCCCCAGCCGGGGAACATGTAGCCAAAGCCGCTGGCGGCCAGGTATTTCATGACGGCGAAGAGGCCGGTCCACATAAAGAAGACCCAGCAGGCGGCCACCCAGAGGTCGAAGCCGGCGCGGTGCATCCAGAAGACGGTGTAGAGGAGGCTTAGGCCCAGGGTGAGGAGGGCGGCCCGGTCTGACATGAGGGCACCGTTGGCGGGCTTGCCGCTGCGGGCGTGGCGCCATACTTCGCGGAGGTGTTTGCGGGCGGTCCAGACGGACCAGGCGACCAGGAAGATGAGTGCGCCGTGAGATTGGAGGTTGCCGATTTCGCGGGCGGTGGCGGCCTGGCCGCTGAGGCCCACGCTGAAGCCGGTGCTGGCCATGGCATATTCGATGATCCAGCCGATGAGTTTGAAGAACCAGAGGCTGAAGAGGATGTCCAGGTCGCAGAGGTAGGCGAAGCCGATGATGGTGGGCAGGATGCGGTAGGACATGGGGTAGAGGTGGCGGAAGAGGTCTGCGTAGCGGTTGCCGTGGGGGTTGAAGTAGGTGTCGAAGATGCCGATGTGGGGGAAGTTTAAAATAAAGTAGCCAGTGATGTTCCAGAGGACGGGTACAGCGGCTACGGCGATGCCGAACCAGAAGGCGCGGGTGCGGAAAAACCAGGGCCAGCCCCGGGTACGGTCGAAGTCCTGGGTGAGTTCGAGGGGGACAACGGCCAGGGGGAAGGTGAGGCGTTCGTTGTCTTCCCACTGTTTTTGAAAGATGACGGTGATGGAGAGGCCGGTCAGCAGGATGGCCAGGGCGATGGAGGCGGCCCAGAAGAGTGGGGTCATCCAGGCCATCCAGGGGGTGCTTGCGCCGACAGGGAGGCCGTTGAAGAAGTGTAAAATGGCGCCGTCCACATCGCGGGGGTACATCCACCAGGGGAGGTAGTCGAAGAAGAGTTCTGCCCAGCGGTTTTCCGGGGAGGCGTAGTAGTGGGGCGCGGCCATATGGCCTACCCACTGGGTGATCCAGGTGTAGCCTGCAAAACTGCCGCCGATCCAGAGCATGGAGAAGATGACCATGAGGTCTGTGCCGGTGAGGGACCAGCGGGGGGCCACGCGTTTGAGGACGCTGTTGATGAGCAGCCACCAGACGAAGGGCAAGAGGGCGGTCATGGGCAGGTTGGACATGGCCATGTGGGCGGATTTGGCTTTGAATTCCAGGTAGGAGCTGGCAACACAGGTAAAGGCGACGGTGAGGGCACCCAGGCCTATGGCGCGGAGGGTGACAGCGGGTTGTGGACGGAGGGAGGGTTCGGAGGTGGACTGAGGTTCTGCAGCGGGTTGCATTGGGTTCCTCTTGGGAGCGGCGTTTGAAGGGTAGAGCAAGGTGATGGAGGAATATATTGGTGGGGAGGGAGGATGTCAAATTTTGTGGTGGGAGGAGGGGTGTGGTCAGCGGGATCACGAAGGGGCACGAAAGGGGGGAAGGGGCACGAAGAAGCGCGGAGGAGGTGAGGCCGGGGTGTGAAGGAAAGGAGGGGTCAGGGGGATATGGGAACCTGTGAAGGGAGAGGTCGGTGGTATTCGTTCTTCTCAGAAACCCCGGCATCAAGCATTGAGGGAGAGGATGGTGGACTCGAAGGCGCGCAGGTGGAGGTTGGGTGTGGGTTCGACCGGCTGATTGGAGAGGGAGAAGGCGCAGAGGTAGGTGCTGGTTTCTGCGGCGAAGGCATTGGGGAGCGTATTCAGGACATTGAGGATTTGGGTTTCGGCGTGGGACTGTTCGGGAATGAAGAGAGTGATGAGGTGGGCGATTTCTTCACCGGGTTGGAAAGAGTGGGGTTCGGTGAGGAGATTCAAGCTAAGGGTGTCTTCTACGGCGCGCCAGGGGTTGAAGGCGTGGTGGTTGCGGTACTGGCCGGGGGCGCTGGAGCGGTACATGATGCCGAAGCGGTTGTCGATGTTGATCCAGCCGGTGGCGGGAAGGTCCAGGGTTTCGTCGTCGGATTCGTTGCCGGTAACGTAGCCTTCGAAGGTGTGTTGGCCATTGGGATGGTAGAGGGTGCGGTGGCCGCGCAGGTTTTTGTGATGACCGAAGAAGCCGTCGTTGATGATGTTGAGGCGGCCCTGTTCGACGCGTTCGACGGTGATGGATTCGCGGGCGGTGAGCCATTCGGCGGTGAGGCAGGTGCCGTCTGGAAGCGTGGCGAAGCAGACGGTGCGGCGGACCGTTCGTTCCGCGAGGTCCTGGATGAGGACGGCGGAGGCGGAGTTTGGGTTTTCGCGGATTTTGAGGGCAACGGGGTGGGTGGATTCGGCTTTGCCGGAGACGCGGATTTTTGCGAGGAGGGCGGTGTCTGCGGCGCAGAGGATTTCGCGGCCTTCGGGGGGTGCGGGCAGGATCATGGTGCGGTTGCGCCAGGAGAAGCTGGTAATTCCATGCGTGTGACGGTGGATGAGGGTGCCGCCTTGCGGGTAGACGGTGACGCCGCGCATTCGGCGTTCAAAATCTTCGGAGGTGGAAGGGGATTGGCCTTCGCCGTGGATCCGGTGGGCCAGGCAGGATTGGGCCAGGTGGTCGCACATGCGTTCGATCATGAGAGTAGGGCGGGCGCCGAAGCCGGTGCGTTCGACGACTTCTTCGGTGACCATGCGGCCCCCGTGTGCGGCGGAGCTGCGTTCGACGATCTGGAGGGTTTTTTGTTCGAGGAGGGCGGCGTCGGCATCGTTGAGGTAGAGGTTTCCCACGGTGTGCAGGAGGCATTCGCTGGGATAGGCGAAGTAGGGCCAGTCCATGCCCTGGGGGCAGTGGGGTGCGCCGCTGCTGTCGGACCAGGATTTAAGAAGATGATAGACATCCTGCATGCGCCAGAAGATGTGGGGGGGAACTTCCTTCTGGTAGAGGTGGAGGAGGTTCAGGGCCTTGCCGGGCAGGACGATGCCGCTGCCCATGTAGCTGGGGTGGACGAAGCCGTGGTTTTCGGCGGTGCCGTCCGGGTGCGCGGTGAAGGTGCGTCCGCAGAACTGGGACACGGTTTTGCCGTCTGCAAACGGGGTTTGGTCAAAGGCGTCTTCGGGCCGGGTGTTGGTGCGGAACATCCAGAGTTTTGCCCGTTCCCACAGGGCGGCCTTTTGGGGATGGTCTGGCACCAGTACGAGCGAGCCCACGAGTCCCAGGGCTGTCCAGGCGTTTTCTTCGGTCTGAGTGTTGAAATACACACCGGCTTTGGGGTCCATCTCGCTGTACCGCTCCAGGTAATCTGTGGCAATGGCGGCGAGCATGGAGCGGTCTTCGGCATCGAGTAGATCCCGGACGAGGGCGGCGGCCATGGCCATTTCGGAGATGGTGCGGCCGCATTGGGATTCCTGGAAGAAGCCTTTTCCGCGTTCGCCCCATTTGGTGTTGGACGCACCCCAGCCGGCGTTGGGACGGACGCAGTCTTCGGGGCCGGTGTCGTGGGTGAAGCAGAGGAAGCGGAGGCCCCGGCGGACGGTTTGGCGGAGTTCGTCTGCGGAGGCACCGGCCAGAGCGGGGTCGAATTCGGGAGAAGAGGCGGCCAGGGCGATGGAGGTGAGGGACATGGATACGTCCAGGCCGTAGGCGAATACGCCGCCGAAAAAGTAGCCGCAGTCCGGTCGGTCCGGCCAGGGGGTGTAGTATCGCATGGCGACGGGGATCCAGCGGGTGATGATACTGAGATAGCGACGGCTGAGGGCGTTTTCGGTGTTGGGGAGAGAGATTGTGGTGAAGTTTGTGCATGTGGGCATGGGACAGGTCCTGTGGAAAGAGGCCCTCACCCTGTCGGGCAAAGCCCGACGTCCCTCTCCCGCAGGCGGGCGAGGGAATGACAGGGGGGACGGTGGAGTGGATGAGATTGGCTGCAAATACGCGATGCCGAGTAATAGGAATTGGGATGGGCAATATGGTATGCGGTCAGGTTTGCGTCAAGAGCTTTGGTGTGACGGAGGGTGGGTGGGAAATTAGGGCTTGACCGGGGCGGATAAATCAAAGATATTAGGCGGGTTTTATGCCGGATTCATTGAGATAAATATAAAGCGAAGGGGAGGGTTTTTATGGAAATGTCCGAGTCGAAACAGAGCGCGGCGGGGAAGTGGGTGTCGTACCGGGAAGATATCAAGGTGCTGGATTGCACGATCCGGGACGGCGGGTTGATGAATGATCACCAGTTTGACGATAAGGTGGTGAAGGCGGTGTATGATGCTTGTGTGGCGGGTGGGATCGATTATATGGAGGTGGGGTACAAGAACTCCAAGAAGTTGTTTGCACCGGATGCGCACGGGGACTGGAAGTATAGCGACGAGGACGCGATTCGCCGGATTGTAGGAGAAAACGATACATCGTTGAAGCTTGCGGCAATGGCAGATGCGGATAAAAGTGATTATAAGACGGATATTCTGCCGAAGAAGGATAGCGTGCTGGATATGATTCGGGTGGCTTCTTATATCCACCAGATTCCCACGGCGCTGGATATGATCAAAGATGCGACCGATAAAGGTTACGAGACCACGGTGAACCTGATGGCGGTGTCCACGGTTCCGGAAGCGGAGCTGGACGAAGGGTTGGAACTGTTGATGAAGTCGGATGTTCAGGGGATTTACGTGGTGGACAGTTTTGGGCATCTGTACAGCGAGCAGGTACAGGTATTGATCCGGAAGTACCAGAAGTTTGCGAACGAGGCTGGCAAGCAGGTGGGGATGCACGCGCACAACAACCAGCAACTGGCGTTTGCCAATACGATTGAGGCGATCACTTTAGGCGCTACGATGATGGATGCGACGATGGCGGGTCTGGGACGCGGAGCGGGTAACTGCCCCATTGAGTTGTTGATTGGCTTCTTGCACAACCCCAAGTTCCACCTGCGGCCTATCCTGGATTGTATTCAGAAGCATATTGAACCGATGCGGGCCGAGCTGTTGTGGGGCTTTGATCTGACGTATATGATCACGGGGATTCTGAACCAGCATCCGCGTTCGGCAATGGCATTTAATGCATCTGCGGACCGGGGCGATGCGGTGAAGTTTTTTGATGAAATTGTGCTGGACGAGTAGGTTTCTGGATTCAAATTTCCAGAGGCTTGACAGGGGCCTGGTAGGTAGGTATATTTGGTCCTTAGCATCTCCTGGGATGGGGGCGACCTGGCTTCGACGGGGGTGGAGACGCGAGAGCTGCGTGTCGAGGTCCCAGTTACCTCGCTAAACTATTGGGAAAAAACGCAAATGCGAACGATAACTCGTACGCAATGGCTGCGTAATAACGTAGCCCGTTCTGCCGGGTTCCGCCAGCGGGATCTGAACAGAGCGCCGACTAATGCTGGCTGGCTCGTGGACCCCCGCTTGAGGGTTCAAGAGTGAGATCTTTTCAAGCTGGCGCGTGGGCCACCCTGTTTACCGGGGGACCGATGCGTGAGAGCGATAAAAGGTAAACTACACACGTAGACGCTGTCGTTGAACCGCTTTCGGACGCGGGTTCGATTCCCGCCGCCTCCACCACAACAGATCACGAAGGGCCACGGAACTACCCCGGTTTCATCCCGCCCCACACGGAGGGCCACGAAACCGCCCGGCCACACCCGGCCGGAAGGGCAAGTTCAAAAACGCTGTATGTCGATATAGAGATCGCAACTTCAAGAAAGATTGAGGTTGCGATTTTTTATTTTAAGGCATTTTGAGTGTGCGCATACTATGTGCATAGATCTTCTTGAATCATCATCTTCAGAAATTGCACTTGTTGGCTCCTTGTTATCGCCGTATCTTTAAATAAATACGGTTGAAAGTGAATGATCTATTTTGAAAAGGTCATCCTTATCTGCGAGGTCTTTATGAGGTATCAGGATATCATTACAATTGAGCCAGGAAAGCGTAATGGCAAACCGTGTATACGCGGTCTGAGGATGACTGTTTCTGATGTGTTGGAGTATTTGGCTTCCGGCATGTCGCATGAAGAAATTTTAAAAGATTTCCCCGATTTAACAGAGGAAGATATTCGTGCCTGTTTGGCATTCGCAGCAGATAGAGAACGGAAATTTATGTCGGTGCCCATTTCATGAAGATTCTTTTTGATCAGAATCTTTCAAACCGATTGGTTTCACTTTTGTTGGATCTCTATCCTGGATCGTGCCATGTTCGTGATGTGGGAATGAAAGAGGCTGATGATGAAAGTATTTGGGAGTATGCGAAAGAGGAGAACTTTGTCATTGTCTCGAAAGATAGTGATTTTCATCAAAGAAGCTTTGTAAGAGGACATCCGCCTAAGGTAATTTGGCTGCGTATGGGAAACTGTTCAACGGATAAGATCGTCACATTGTTACGGGTGCATGTCAATGATATTGAAGTTTTTCATAGTGATTCAGAAACATCGTTTTTGGCCCTGGGTTAAAATTTAGAGGCTCTTTAACGCCCGTTTCCCTCGGCCCTTAAGAAGGGTCACGAAGCCGCTCGGTCACACCATGCTCGGGAACGGCAGAGTTAGAAACATTGTAATAGATTGATCGCAACTTCCAGAAGGATTGGGGTTGCGCTTTTTTTTGAGTCCTGGTGGAAGGCTTTGAGACCGTATTTGGAGCGTGAAAATAGGCCGTGTATTTCGGTGGGGAACGCCTTATATTCGGGAAGAATCTACACTTTTTCCGTTTTTCCAAACATGTGAAAGTCCTATGCTGAGTAGACGTCAGTTTCTTAAGGTTGCAGGTACTGCTGCGGTTTCTGTTCCTCTGTTGGCCAGAACGTTGCAGGCAGAGGAGATCCCAAAGCTCCGGGCTGTGCCGCTGGAAGGTGTTCATGCCTATTCGGATAAGCAGAGTGTTGCAGGCGGCGAATCTATAGGGTTTTACGTGTCTGCAAGTGTGGCGTACGAGTTTTCCATTGTGCGGTTGGGGCACAATGCGGATGGACCGGATGAAGATGAGGTGATTCATCAGGAGCAGGCACCGGCCAATCCGCAGCCGATCTATCCCGGATCTTTTGTGCATGTTGAAAAAGGAATAGATGTCTCGCTGTCAGAATTTACTCTGTCGTGCTGGGTGCGTCCGTACACAACGGAGACGGTTGCGGGCTTGATGGGATTCGGTGGTTTTGGTTTGTACGTGGAGCCCACGGGACGTCTGTCGTTTTATCTAAATGACGGAGCCAGACGCATTGCACATACGACAGATCAGAATACGATTGTGTCTCAGGTATGGCAGCATGTTGTTGCTACGTGGGATGGTGAAGAGAAGAAGATCTGGGTGAACGGAGAGCTGGTTGCATCCTGGCCAGCTACCGGGACAGTGCAACCGGATGCTTCTGCGTTGCGGATTGGGGCCTACGGAGAAGGGGCGGTGGATTCTTTTTTGGATGGGGATCTGGCGCGGCCTACTGTTTACAATGCTGCGCTTTCGGCGGAACAGATTCGGGAGGGCTTTCTGGACCGGGGTAAGACTGCTCCGTATGGTCCAACGGTTCTGGCACACTGGCCTTTTGATGAGGAACGGGGAGACCAGGTGTGGGATACAAGTGGCAACGGGTATCACGGACGGATTGTGAACCACGCGACCTGGATGGTGGGTGGGCCGAGTTTTGAAACACATCCGGGGCGTTTCGAACCGTATAATCCGTTTGTCGATCCTACCCGGGGCCATGCCGTTCGTTTTTCGAGGGATGATCTGTACGATTGTGGATGGCAGAAAACACATCCGTTCAGCTTTCCGCCAGATGCGGTTCCAGGGATGTACGCAGCCCGTTTGCGTTTTCGCTGGAACGGTCTTCAGGCGGTTGTTCACGTTCCTTTTGTGGTGAGACCCTCGGCTACAATGCTCCGGGCACACCTTGCGGTGCTTGTGGCAACCAATACCTGGTGGGCGTACAATGACGCGCTTTTCCACGTTCCTGTTCCGGAGGGAACGCATACAAATCGGGAACTGGTTTCATTTCGAGATACGCCTGCGTTTTCGTTTTATGAGAAGCATCGAGAAGGCCAGGGAAGTTATCAGGTGGGGCTTCGGGTGCCGAACCCGTCTGCAGATCCGTACCTGACGTACCTTTCTGAGGAATACAGCCACCTGCTTCGGGCAGAACGCTATTTCCACATCTGGCTGGAGGAGGAGGGCATTCCGTATGATTTGATTACGGATGCAGATTTGCACCGGAATCCGGAATTGCTTACAGGGTACGATGCACTGGCCATTGTGGGGCATAACGAGTACTGGTCGGACAGGATGTACGATGGGGTGGGGAAGTACCTGGCGCGGGGTGGGAATGTGGTGAATCTGTCTGGGAATACGATGTTCTGGCGGGTGAGTTTTAACGATAGCCAGACGGTGATGGAGTGCCACAAGATAGATACGAATGGAAATCAGGTTCGGATTGACCGACGGGGAGAATCCTGGCATAGCCACGATGGGAAGCGCGGCGGGTTAATGCGCGATGTGGGCAGACCCTGCTGGAAACTTTTGGGGATGGATACGATGGGATGGATTTTGGCATCGAACCCGAGCACGTTTACGGTTCCTGAGATTCAGCAGGCGACGCATTTTCTTTTTGAAGGCCCCCGGAAGATTCAAGTTGAGAATGGGCAGGCGATTGGATATGCACGCGATGCGGCGTTTCCCCGATTGATGGGTCACGAAGTAGATGCGCCGCTGGAACAGTTGTTGCAGGTGCAAACGCTGTCCACGCCCGAAGGCGCTGAACGTCCGGTGCCTCCGGAAGGGATTGTTGTGCTTGCGGGCGACCGGAGCTGGCCTGCTGTGCATGACTATTTTATGCGGGTGTCCGGGGTCAGAAATACAGGTGGTGCAATTGTGTACTGGGAGCGTCCGGAAGGTGGGAAAGTGTTCAATACGGGGTCGATTGCAACGGCGTGGACGATGTCTGTAGATCCGGACCTCGCGGCGCTTGTGTACAATGCGCTGTATCACTTTGGGATCCGGAAAGAGGTTCGGAGGCCACGCTCAGTTCCCGCCGGGCCTGCGGATTTTGACGAGGACGGCGCGGTTACGCTGGCGGATTTTTTCGCATTTGCCGCCCATTACGGGACGCGTTTGGGAGAGGTAAATTTTGATGTGCGGTACGATCTGGACGGAGATGGACAGATTTCGTTTTCGGATTTTCGGGCGTTTGTTCGGTACTATATGGCGCATCAATCTTCTGCGAGACTGGATGATCTCGGAGCATCCACAGAGGAATTGCTTGCATCTGTACCAGAACTTCGGACGGCGGCTTTTGGGCATCCTGGACTGGCGGCGGATTTGAAAGGGTAGGCCCGGAGTTTCTAGCCGGCTATGCATCAAACCGTTTCGCCAGTCCTTCTTCAAGCAGAACGCGGTTGAGGAAGATGCCGTGTTCGCGGACAATTTCCGAATTATTTTCTCCGGGAAGGTAGAAGAGTTCGGCCAGGTAGCGGTTGTATTTGTCGGGTTTGCTGGTAGAGAGGACAACGAAGGGGAGGCCGTCCAGGGCCTGCCGGAAGAAGTTGTACGCTTCCTGTTTTATGCGCCGGAAGGTGCTCGTGTAAGAGGCGGCCCACCTGCCAGTACGTGCGCACCTTTTCCCGCTCAATAGCCTGACGCGCACGTTCTTTTCCGGCCTGGAGGATTCGGATGACTTCTGCTTTGAGGGCGGGGTAGGGGGTCTGGACAGGGAGGGTGGACATGGGGCCTCCTGTTCAAAGGTCGAATTATCTGAAACGTGATGGTTTGTCTTTCTTTGAAGATTCCTTATATTTTCGGAAAGAATATCCAATACCCAGTTTACTCGACCATTTGATAAATATTGTCCGATGCGCTGCTGCCGGATGGAGCGCAGGATGATGCGTTGCATGTTGCCGTGGCGAGTGTGCATGAAATGGATTTTTTGCTGACCTGGAATTGTAGACACCTTGCCTATGCGCATTTGTTGCCCAGGTTGAGAACGGTTATTGAAGCAGAAGGGTTCCGTTTCCCGCAGGTTTGCACACCTGAAGAATTGATAGGAGAATAAAATGTCTATTCAGTCCGAGACGCAAACCAGAGATGAGATTATGGAAGAATTGTGGTTGATCAAAGATACGCTGGCTGCGTCTTCTCAAAAAGATCTGGAGAAATTGGTCTGGAAGATGAAAGCGATTGCGGCCGAACAAAAAGGTCTGGGGCCGGAGGTTTGTCTGTCGAAGAGACATTCTCGATAAGAAGGTTCTACGATTGTGTAAAACCAATCCCATTTCTTTGCTGAAGCCCACGATAACCGGCGAACCGTGGGCTTTTTTTATTTTATCATTTCATAGAGTCGGCGTTCGGCTATTTCTGTGTCTTCTGCCAGCCTGGGGAGGACCCCTTCGCAGGCATCGGAAGCTCCGGATATCAATTCTCGTTCAGCGGTGCAAGGTCCAGCGCGTTATCCAGAATGGGTTTCCACGATGCTGATAGTTTTCTCAGGATTTTCCCGCGGACCCAGACTTGAGCTTGCGCCTTGTGGACATTTTCATAGCACCACCGTGTGATCTGGAACGAGTTCGTGAGGCTGTATGGAAAGCCAAGCGTTTCAAACCCCCTCACAAGTGTTGCATGGTGGTCCAGGCAAAAGGACGACCATTTTTCAAGATGCTCTTCGGCGGCGATGTGATCGGACTTGCTTTGATTTGCAGATGGGGAAGCAAGCACAAAGTTGTGGCCTATATCCATGGGATACCGGGACCAGGGGATAAAGTGATCAACTTCTGCATTTGTTGGCAGCGGCCGATTTGTATAAAAACAGCGCCCATCCTGAAGTTCGTATAACAGGTCACGTAGTGGTGTGAGGTGAGACCGCCGGGAACCGAAGAGGAACTCCTTCAGGTCGATCTGTTCACCGATTATGTCGGTGTTGTATTTTCTAATGTAGGCTATCCATGATTGCTGGACCATTGAGGTAATGAATCCGTAGAAGGTGCGAAAGCAGTAGGCGATGCCGGGGTTGAGCGCGATGTTTCGGACGTGATATTCGTCGATGTTTTCGTAAAGAAAGTTTAGCGTTTCGTCTCCAACTCGCTGTAATTTCCACAGCGGCATTTTACGAATTGTTGCGTCGATGTCACTTATTAGGCTGGGTTCCTGTGCAGGACCTATTCTGCGGCCAGCATAGGTCGCGGAAGCTTCTGCGATACGGTTGATAATTGCGGCCTGACTGCCTGTGTTTTGCATGAGGATTTGCGACTGTGTTCCTGGAAAAGGATGTGTTTGTCGTTCGTACAGGTTGAAAAATTGTTCAGCCAAATTTTTCGTAGAAAGTACAAGTGGTGCGCCGGTGTCGTCGCCTTTCAGGATGGACAGGTCGGCCAGGGCGTGTAGGAGGGCAAACTTGTAGGTAGCAACGAAGCCTCCCTCCGAGAGAATACGCTGGATATTCTGCAGAAACTTGAGTTGTTGAGACGGCGAGGGAGGTTTATAGGACTGGGATACCATTAATCAACCCATTCCAGGAAAATTCTGTCTTTAAATGTCCCTCGGTCCAATGCCTTCTGCTTTCTGATGTCTTCTACCTTAGCTATGTCTGCGGTCAAGATTTCTGCGAGCGCATTGATGATTTCAAGGATATCGGCGAGTTCTTCCAGATTTGGCTGTTCCGTAAATTCTTTAACTTCTTCGTGAAGTTTTTTGGTGAG
>JAQCGA010000052.1 GCA_027619145.1 bacterium
TTTGCCGGTCGAACTCCAGTGTCCTTCCCGGAACCACCGCAGGTACCGTTTCATCTGATCTTCCGGATCGAACCCTTCGCAGGCAATCAAACTCTCCGCCAGACACAGCGCCATCGACGTATCGTCCGTCCACGCCCCTGGAGGCAATTCAAACGGACCACCGCCGACCATATCCACAATTGGCTCAAATGAACCCGGAGAATTGAACTCCAGCGTTGTCCCCAGCGCATCGCCCGCGGCAAGGCCCAGCAGACAGCCCTGATATCGTTCTTGTAAACGCATGACCCAACCTCTACTCTGCAAAACCAAACACGCGCAACACGGAGGTGAACCCCCGCGCTATGACCAAAACATACCGGGCTAAACAACCCAATCTGAACCTGGTGCCCATCACGAGCGGTACCGGACCAGCGCCTCAACGCTACGAACCACCAGCGGCGCTTCCACGTGCGGATTCCGAGACTCTACAGTAATAGACAAACGATTCCACCTTCTCTTCAACACATCGGCAACGGAGAAGTCGAGCCAGCAATCGTTATAGTTGTATCGCTTCGTCACAAGCGTTGCATCGAGACACACACCGTTGAGTTCAAACCGCACGCAGTCAAGCGACGTCAACTGCTCTACCATCACCCGCAACATGGCCTCCGGCGGATCATCGGCAATATCGATCTCGACATCCGCACAATCACCGGACCCGGCGATCTCCACCGGCAGGCTACCCCCTCTGCCTGTTGGCCCAACCAGATAGTGCTTGTCCAGCCCGGCAAGAACGTCAGGATCGCCAATTTCGCACCACCATTGAGGATCAAAACGGTCGTCTCTGGCGAACTTAACCCAATCCTGATTCCAGATATAAATACCGTCGGCACCCGCCTGCCAGTGACAGGCGGCAACCGCACGATGCATCTCGGCCGAATAACAATCACCCTCACCAAACAGCACCCGCGCCGAGCGCAGACGGTTTTCCTTGAACCCGTCGAGATTCTGAGCCACGATCTTGCAATCCGTACCCGCAGCGAGTTCCTGGTATTCCTCAATCGGGAGCCGGTAGTTCCACCCGCCCCCCTTCCCGGCCACCACCACAATATCCACAATACGCTCCCGAATCCACGTACGCACATCCATCCCCTCGCGCCGCGTCTCGTCCAGATCGTATGGCACCCGCACCGAAAAATACAATGGCCGCCCAACCCGAGCGCTTTTGTGTTCCAGAAGCTGCTTTGTCTCCCGCAACATCCCGGTGAGATCTCCTGCGCCTTCCTGGCCTTCGCCGGGACGGAACAGGATTGGCCAGCGGCAAAAATCAAAATCCAGCCCATCCAGGTCGTACCGATCAACCGTCTCGGCAAACATCTCCATTCGGTACCGGCGCACTTCCGGAACCGCGAAATTGTAAGCGAACTGACTGTATTCACCCGCACTGATCCCAAGCAACCAGTCCGGATACTCCTTCTTAATTGGACTCATGTTGGGATCATCGAGACCACCGGGCAAACGATGATCGTGGCCATCATTAAAACGAAACCCCAGAAACACGTCCATTCCGGCCCCGTGTCCATGTTCCACGATGACCTTCGGCGGATCGGTCCCGCTGTCGATGAGTTCCCGAGCATTCTCGTAGATGCGCCATTCTCCTGCCGTCTTGAACCGCTCCCGCCCCTGCCCCCACACCGGCCCAACCTGCGTAGGATGCGAAAACCAGTCGGTCAGATGGTGGGTGGCCGAACCGAAATACGGGTCCGTGTTCATCTGCCAGTACAGCGTGTCCACCATCGTCCCACGCAACGGATCAATCGCCGTCTTCACGAGCCCTTCAACACCAATGGGCGCTTCCATGTTTGCGGCCTGAAGGGAAGTACCGCAGTAGCCCATGATCAGACGACGTGGGGCTGGAGATGTTCGACTGTCAGGGAATCGTCCCTGGATCATACAGGTCTCCTGGATGCTTGTTCACAAAGATGGCGCGGGGGTCCGGCATCGGACGGAGGTGAACCCCCACGCTACGACAAAAAAAGCCCGGCCTGTCCGGGCTCCATTCGGATCGACCTGGTACTATGCGGATCTGTGAATAAAACCACAGCTCGGAAACCGCTACCAGATCCCACCCGATTAGATCGTGTTATCTGTCCAATTTCCTGGCTGCTTCCTGAATCCGATCAATGGTATCTTGAACGACCGCAGTAAACTCCTTAAACTGTGGCTGGACCTCTTTCAGCGTTGGGTATTTATCCCAGGAATCCGGATATCCTTTCGGAACCCCGCACTTCACGACACGGGCGGATTTCTTCGCGTAATCATACGCTATTTGCTCAGACAAACCCACGGCCTCAAGCTGGCGAGGAAGCCATCCGATGTACATCTTTCCTTCTTTTGTGACCACAAAGAGCGTCAGGTTCTGTCCGCTTCCCTGAGGGTCTCTCAGTTTAACCACAAAACTCGCCTTCTTCCATTCGATCAAACATCCCCGGTCGCTCATATCTGCCATAATCTGCCGGGCAAAATCAACGGACTTAGAATCTGTGTTCTGTCCCAGAATAGTAAAAAAATCCTCTTCCGCCAGGATCGTCTTCCGGGTAACTCCACCCTCTTCCTGCGTATCTACCTGGACAGAAAAATCGGGCGATGTGTGTCCTTCAAATCGCACAATTGCCCGTGTCACCTCCCGCGTGCGGGTAACAACCTGAGGAATAACCAGCAAAGAATCATCTTTCAGTTCATAAACCTGAAGCTCCACCAGCGCCAGGGTAAAAAAAAGCTGTGGCGTCTGGCTCAGATATGCTGCCATCTCTTCCACGCTTTCACGGATGCCATCGCCCACAATCAGCAGAAGAAACCGCCCCCGCTGAAGGTTGCGACTGATCACATCGACAATTCCAGCTTCCTCATCCTCGTCAATTGGCTCCAGTGTACGAAGCGTATCCAGAACGCCCCGGTCGATTCCCTCATACTCCCGATGATAAGCCCGAACGTGGTTTTCCAGATCCGTAAAAGTCCAGCGACTGATCTCTTTGGCATAATCAATAATCTGTCCAACCACCTCTCGCCGGGCTTCCGGCCCTGCGATCTCCTGAAACCGACACGAACCATGACCTCCCGGGATCAACTCCCTTACGAAGCTTATCTACGCCTTGGGAAATAACTCGTATGCTTCGCGAAGAAATGTAAGATACGTCTCAGAGTCCAGATCAAAATCTTCTTTCAGCCGTAGCGTAAGTCTGTCCGACACCTCGTTCCGGTTCTTATAAAGAGCGCACAGAGTGTATTGGATCTCAATTGGATCTAAAATCCAAAACAAATCCAATGTAAATAACTATAAAACAATATTTTAAATTTTTCATTGGATCTAATCTATAAGCTCAAACACTATTCTTGATCCAATCTTTCATATTCCGGGCCGAGGTACCACAGCCCGGCCCGTGTAACGCCGATGCTATGAATCTTATTTTCCTTCTTCAGTTCCCTGAGCAATGCCTTTATCTGTCCAACCGATAGCGCCGGAAGCACCTGCCTGAGATCCTGGAATCGGCTACCTTCTTTATTTTGATCTGAAATATGTCTTAGCAAAAGCGCCTTATTGGTCTCCCGGTCCAATCCTCGTTTTCTGGTGTACACACCCTTCTTGCCCAGAAATTCATAAAATTGGCGGGATAAAACATAACGGACGCCACGCCCACGTCCAACCTGCTCAATCACGCCATTTTCGATAAGCCGGGACAGGTTTCCTCTGAGATTCTCGGGTACGGATTCTTCCTGGAAAATCCGTTCATCGAAAGTCGGAATGTCAAGAACGAACAGGCCGTCCTGATAATGTTGCAGGTCGTTCCGCAGGTTGATCAACCTCCACAGCTCATCGTAAAAGCTAAAAAACCCCTGTCGGAATTCTTTTCGCTGTTGAGCCGGTCCTGAAGCCTCTGAGGAACGATATTCAAACACAACCTCTACCTGTCCGAGATGCCGTCCCAGGACTCTGGACGTACCAAAAAGAATAAGAGCGGCAAATGTCGGTTGTCCATCTATCAGAAGTTCGGCGTCACCAAGAAGCTGTTCGATGGAAAGTGTTTCCAGGGATTGGTTTCCAGACTTGGCAATCCAGCGACGGCGGAAATCTTCGATGGCCTGAACATCGAGATCGAGAAAAGAAGCATCCGGGCACAAATCGGCTGAAAGATCGTGCCCGCTTTCTGAGAAAATTTTGCGAAGTCGATCTTCAGACATTGGCACGAGACTGTCACCCCGGCGCATCCAGTAAGTTCCCTTATCCTGGATAGCGGCACCAACTGGCCTCGGTGGGACGTGAAAAATCAGCACGCGCCCATCCGGATGGCGCACTTCGCTGAAATTGATCCGTAGATGCAGACGTTCGTCGAGGCCATTCCGTGTGCGTTCCGGCTGCAAAAATGCCCGCGTGCCGACCACACGGCGTGGGCGTTCATCCGTTATGCCGAAAACAATATGGCCACCGCCTTCGTTGGCCAGAGCAGCGCAATAATGAGCCAGCGTCTCAAAATTAAAATTGCTCCTGGCCGCCTTGAACTCCAGGTTTTCCCCTTCCCTGGAATCCATCATTTTCTGGAGTTGTTCAAGAGTGATACTCAATCTGATTCCTCGCCATTCAATATCTACCTTGCAAACCCAGTTGGAAAACCACTCGCCGTCAATCCATTCACATATAACTGAACATCCCATCTACGTTGGTAGCTTTGATAAATCTTATGGGTTTCTCTCGAACCTGAAGCGCTTCAAATTGCACCCAACACACCATCCCGTTGAAACCGATACAGCTTATTCCAGATCAGTGTATCCTTAAACCCCGTCTTGGTCTTAATGATGTTTTCTTCATCAATATCTTCCAGAAAATCTTTAAAAATATTATACAATGTCAAAAAATATACAAACTCTGGTGCCTGATCCTTTCTGAGGTTCTCGAGCTGAGCCAACAGCAGATCTTTCGCATCCACCACGACATCCGGATCATTCCAAATGGCTTCAAACCATTCCAACATCGCTGCTGCATTGGGCGGATCGGAGACACACATATTCATATAATAATTGCCCGACTCCACATACCCCAGCCCGGTGCCCGTAAATTGGGAATTCCCCTGAATGGCCACATCATCTGTGCCCTGATTCCCTACGTGAAAAAGATTCTGACTAAATGCCGATGGGTTGCGAACCGTCTTTGCTTCGGCCTTCTCTGCAAGCCAGTGTGCACACTCCATTGCGACCTGAGTCTGGTTAAGTTGATTTCTGAATCGCAGCTCAAAAGAATCACCGATAACTCCGGGAAATTGAGATTCAGCAGATCCAGGTGGCTGCGACAACACCAGACGCAGCCCTTTGATCCTTCGGAGTTCCTTCTTAAGTGCCTCGAATCCATACATTGAAAACTGTCCGGAGATAACGGAAAGCCTGGATTCCGAAGTCAGATGTTTACCCAGATCATTGCCTACTTTTCCATTCTTCTTATTATCGAGAATTGTATTCGCCATGCGATCAACAATCCCTCTACAATACAAACGTCCAGTCCTGTGCTCTAAGTTTTCCGGCCACATTCAAACGCCAAACATAATAAACGTTGCAATATGCCAGACTCCCCTGTTACATGTCAAGCGCGGAAACGGTTGAAGTTTACGTTTACCGGTACATTTTACGCCTACCGGTACTAAAACCCGGAAAAAAACGTCAACAGCGGGATCACGGAGGGACACGGAAAGGACACGAAGGGCACGAAGAGAGGTGAAAAGGCGGAAAGACGGAAGGGATGGAAAGAATACGGTGGGAACAATGGAAGGAAAAATGCAAAGACCCGTGGAGTGAAACAGCGGTCGGATGGGAACAAATGGGGAGAACCAACGAGCAAACACGAGGAGAAAGTCTGGCAGGCGAATCAATTGGGCAAAGGCGAACAGGCACAAAAGTCCGAAAAACATCTACATCGGTTCGTCCAGACTGCGCAAGCGCCCTCCACGATACACGTCGATCACAACATCGTTCTGAAGCGCCTCGGCAGCGTACCGAAGAACCGCATTGATATCCTCCACGTTCAACTCCGGATGCGCTTCAGCGACTTCCTTCTGCGTCATTCCATGGGACAGCAATCCCAGAATATGTTCAACGCTCAGGCGGGTACCTTCGACAACGGGCTTCCCGCCCAGAATTTCCGGATCAGAAACAACTCGGCTCATGAAAATCCTCTTTCCGTCGGGATCAGGTTCGGTATTTTCGATTCTGATTAGTTTCTCGCGTGTCCTTCAAATATGCCATTTATTGCTGTCGCCTGTCAACCCGTATCACGAAGGGAGACAGTCCGGGTGCTGGTTGTTCATTACTTATTGACAGCAAGGCGTGGATGGGGTCATATTACCGCAGGGCGTTGCGAGAGCTGCGGAGGCCAGAATTTTCACAGGGCCTTCTCGGGGGCAACAGGCGTTGTGGACCTGGACTTCGGGTTTCGGATTCGGACCCGGCACAAATTGCGGTTGCGCGGAATTGACACCCCGGAACTGCCTGGCCCTCTGGCGCGAAAAGCCAAAAAATTCGTACAGCGTGCCCTGGCGCAGGTTTCCTTTATCGTTCTGACCACCACGAAAGTGGACAAGTACGACCGGTACCTGTCGGACGTCTTTTATTTGCCCGGAGAAATGGACCCCGAAACGGTGGTCCGGTGCAGGAGGTTTCTCAACCGAGAACTGGTGGAGGCGGGATTGGCGAAGCGGGTTAGAAGGTAGGTAGTTGGGCACAAAAAGCGGGTGACTCGGATTCGAAAAAACAAGAACAAAGGCCGGGCGAACACAAGGTTCGCCCCTACAAGACCACAATCAAAAACACGGGGTTCACCGAGAAACATAAAAACAAATTCATAGGCCGGGCGGACACGGGGGTCCGCCCCTACAAAACCACAATCAAAACCAACAGACATGAAAACTGGTTCGCGTACCAAATTCTAAAAACAGAGGGTGATTTTCTTGAAAAGCACCTTCTACTGTATGAGCTTCTGCCCTTCCCAAGATCATTGGAACGACCTATATTCTATTCATCGTTACACTGTGGGGGATCATAAACATCCCCCGCCGGGCTGTTTATATTTTTTAATATCGTCGGAATGCCGCAGGAGAAAACAGGATGACCCGAATTGAACTGTTGGACGAATTGAAGAGGCTTTCTCCAGAAGACAGACTGGAACTCATAGAGGAAGCCCTTCGCCTGCTGAAAGAAGATATACGAAAGCAATCGCAGCATGTCTCAACGCCCAACCGGAGATTTCAATTGGCTGAAGCCGCCCGAGTATTGCTCAAAGATTACGAAGAAGATTCCGAGTTAACCAGCTTCACGGATCTGGACGGCGAGGCGTTTCATGAACAGAAGTGAAATCTGGTTGATCAACCTGGATCCTACCATCGGTGCCGAAATCCGCAAAACACGCCCCGCTGTCATTATAAGCGATAATGCAATTGGAATCTTGCCGTTAAAAGTAATCGTTCCCATTACCGAATGGAAAGACCGTTATGCAGCCGCTCCCTGGATGGTCCGGCTGGAGGTGAATACGCAAAACGGGCTGGAAAAAGATTCGGCGGCGGACACCTTTCAAATAAGATCGTTATCTCAGAAACGGTTTGTCCAGAAATTGGGATCTCTGCCTGATGAAACCATGCAGGCGATCTCCGAAGCGCTGGCCCTGGTACTGGCGATAAACGGATGACCCCAACGGCATGAAGGGATAAAACGTGACTCCAACACCCGACCCCATAGACACCTTCTGGGAAGCCGGTCTGGATTGTTTGAAACCGGCACAGAAAGACCTGGACCACGGTCTCGAAGTACACGGGGAAGCCCTCGTCTTCGAACTCTACGGGTTCGCGCCCAAACTCGCGCCGAACCCGGATACGATCAACGCTGCAATCGACGGAGGCAACCCGCCGGATCACGTGGACGAACTCACCGCGGCAGGCCGTGTCCTGGCCTTTCTGGACAAACCCGAAACCCGTGAAATCTACGCCCGAGCCTGGGAACGCGCCGGTGTGGACTGCATGTTCTTCAACGTGGCCGGAATGGACCGCCCGCCGGTCTTCTTAATGCGGCAAATCGCCCGGCACATCCACGTCACAGACGAACTCGACGACACCGTCCAGCGCATCACCCGGCCGGATCAGGTCCTGGACGCAAAACGCAACGGCAAACGTGGCATCATCCTGGGTTCCAACGACGTCCCCCTGGCCAGCGAAGGAGAAAGCGTTCCCCGCGAACTGCGCTACGTCTCCACCCTGTACCACCTTGGATGCCGCACCATGCACCTCACGTACAACCGCCGCAACCTCATCGGAGACGGCTGCATGGAACGCAGTGACGCCGGGCTGAGCGACTTCGGGCACGCGGCCATTGCAGAACTCAACCGGTATGGCATCTTAGCCGACGTGGCCCACAGCGGCCACCAAACCAGCTTTGACGCCGCAAGAGCATCTTCCCAACCCATCGTAGCCAGCCACACCGGTGCCACCGCCCTCCACGACCACCCCCGCAACAAACCCGATGACGTACTCAAAGCCATTGCCGAAGACGGGGGCGTCATTGGCGTGGTTGCCTTGCCAGACTTCATTGGCCGGTCCGGCGACCTCAACGCTGTACTCGATCACATCGACTACATCACCCAGCTCGTAGGCGTAGATCATGTGGCCATTGGCATGGACCGCTCTTACAGCGCCCCGAACCTCGGCGCATCCATTGCACAGGTCCACCCCAAACCGCCGCCGCCGTTCTACGAACTCTGGCAACGCGGAACACTTGGCAACCCCAGGTACGGTCACCAGAACATGCGTGCCAGTACCGCCTGGACCAACTGGCCGCTGATCACTGTCGGCCTGGTCCAGCGCGGGTATACAGATGAGGACATCCGAAAAATCATTGGTGAAAATACCCTCCGCATCTGGCGCGATGTGTACCGGGAGACTGCACCGGTTTTTTGAGGGCAAAAAAAATCGAACACGGAGGTCGCCGAAAAACATAAATCAAAGGCCGGGCGGACACAGGGGTCCGCCCCTACGAAATATCAACAACAAAAACGCGGGCGAACACAAGGTTCGCCCCTACGAAAATCAACGTCGAAAACAAAAATCAACATCGAAAATCGGGCGAAAGATTTTTCGCCCCAACGTCAAGAACACGGGCAACGCAGGGGTCGCCTCTACGCGACGCCGGGCGGGCGGTTTTCTCCCTGGATCCATTCCACGGTAATCGCTTTGGGGGATGTTGGACACTCGTACTGACAGACACCGCAACCCACACACCCTCTGGCCCACACGGTTACCTGACCAATCTCGTTCAACTCAATCGCCTTCTTGCCAATTGGGCACAGATCCACGCAGACGCTGCAATCCTCGCCTTTGGACCGCACACAAATCTCCGGGTCCACCTTTGCCAGCCCCATCCGAATCTGATCTCGCGTCAACTTCTCCAGCGCCCCACTCGGGCACACCTGCATACACGCCAGTTCATCGCACACCACACACGGCTGCTGCTCTGCATCCACCACCGGCGTATCGGCCCGGCCCACATCCTCTGTTTTCAACGGCCGAATCGCGTGTGCTGGACAGGCTTCTATACACGCACCACAGCGGTGACACGTGGACAGAAAATCCCCCTCGGGAATTGCGCCCGGAGGCCGTAGCATTCGACGGGGCCGAGGCTGTACTGTTTCCAGCCGGTCCTCCACATACTCTGCTGCAGGTACCACGTACCGTTTCAGCACTTCTCTGAAAAACGACCGCCTATCGTGCGGACCCTCTGCCATCTTCTCTCCTTAGAGATAAATCTCCCGCCGCACCCCACGCAAATCCATCTCGAACTCAATCTCTTCCACCGGGGGCCGGGTATAAAAACGTCGCACCCCCAACCGCGATGCCTTCCCAACCCCATCCAGCACCACCTTCTCCACCTGTCCTTCAAACGGATGCGCCGTGTACACATCTACCGCCGTCACCTGCTCCCAGGTTCCCCCCAACCCAGCAAGCCGCTTCCCCATCACGCTCACCACATAGGCCGCCTTCTCTTTCATCGCCTCCGCACTCGTCTCCCCCCGCCGAATAATCCCACCGCTGTCCAGCTCGCGCGAATGCAACTCCCCCGCACCGGCCACCACGAACGTCTCACCACCGGAACCCTCTGTTGACACCGTGTAAAAAAATCCGTACACCACCGGATCTCCTGGCGGATCGTTCACCGGTGCCACATTCGTACGCGCCACCGGATTTTCCCCGTCCACCAGAATCCCCCATTCTTCCAACAACGTGCAGTACGCTCGATTAAAGGCCACAAACCCATCCATCGGATACGGTTTGGAACACCGCAGCGCCACGCCACACAGCGCGTGTCGATCTCGCCCAACCGCTTTCAAATGTGCATCAATCCGCTCAAACCCCTCCCGCCAGGGCGGCGCATCCAGAAACGTCGCCTGCACAACCTCATATCCTGCATCCGCCACCGCCCCACTCGAATACGGTGCGATCCCTTTCAAAAACCGAAAATGCCCCTTCGGATTTGCAATCAGCATAGTTCCCCCTGAAGAATGAATCACTCACCCAAATGTCGGGCGAACACGCAGGTCCGCCCCTACACCGCACCCCGCAACACCTCCGCTTTCCCTTTGCGTCTTGGCGTCTTGGCCTGAGACGCCTTTCCTGCCCTCCTCTTAATGTCGGGCGGACACGCAGGTCCGCCCCTACACCGCACCCCACAACACCTCCGCTTTCCCTTTGCGTCTTGGCGTCTTGGCGTGAGACGCCTTTCCTGCCCATCTCTTACGCCCCCGGATCCATCAGATACGCAATCAGCAACCGCGCGGTATTCACAAGTCCGTCCACCGAACAAATCTCGTACCCGTGTGTATTCTCTCCCGGATACGCAATACAAATCGAACGTCCCGCAGCCCCGGCCTTCTTCGCAATACTTGCGTCACTCCCGTAAGACGTAACCACCGCAGGTTGCGTGCCAAATCCCAAACCCGCAGCCAGACTCTCCAAATGCTTCAAGCTCCGCTCGTGGTACACCCCCTGTGCGTCAGCATACAGCAAAATTGGATCACCTGTATTTTTCGTCTGGTACTCCGGTGCGACCGGAGCAATATCCAGCGCCACCGCCGTATCGGCTGGCACCTGCCCAATCGAATACACCGCGCCCTGCGCCCCTATTTCCTCTTCTGAACTCGCAATCAAATACACATCCTGCGGCGGCTGATGCTCCTTCAGGTATCGCACCGCCTCAAGCAACATGGCCAGACCCGCACGGCAATCTAAATTGTACCCACACAAACAATCTCCCAACGGCATTGCCACCTTCCGGGACCGGGCCAGCACCACCTTGCTCCCTACGTGTACGCCCTGCGCCAGCAACGCGTCTGGCGTGCATTTCGTCTCCACCCAAAACGTCTCCCACTTCAGCGGCGCCCCCGTCTTTAGCGGACCCGCCGGACTCTCATCTGAAACGTGCTTCGACCCTACAGACAAAATGCCCGGCACCGGTTCGGCGTTCCCCAGCACCTCCACCGGGCCTTCACCGACCGCCCACGGATGCAACCCACCCAGCGGCCGCACACGCAACCGGCCATTTTCCTCTACTCGTTTCACAATCATCGCAATCTCATCCATGTGTGCAGTCACGGCAATCGGTGCTGAATCGCTCTTCCCGCGAATATGAATCACAATCCCGCCAGATGCATCCTGCCAGACGCCATCGCCAAACGGTCCTATCTCCGCCTTCACAATCGCCTCTACTTCCCCTTCTGCACCGGGAGGCGCGTGGGCAAGCATCAACTTCTCTGTAAGCGCAAGCAGCCGGGTGCGATCCACCGAAATTTCCGCCATTGGAACAACCTCCGTAAATTTTGATTTGCGGGTCTAAACCAATACCTTGCCTTCCTTGTCTCCAGAAAGCGCCCCTAAAGTAGCGCAACATTCACCCGTTGTCAAGCAACCTGCCAGGCATCGCTCCACTTCTTTTTTTTGTTCCGGGGGTTGACATTCGAGGTATATATGCCGATAGTTTAAAATAAGTTAGGGGAATTTAATCCCATCATTCGAAAAGCTGATATACGCCATTTGAGGCCGCCATTCTACAGAAAAAAACGCCAGATGCAGGTGGCAAGCGGATTTTCGCTTGACAACCCCCTCTGTCCGTCAAATATTGTGTCAACCTGTAACCCCAGGGTACCCGCCCGAATTTCCGGAATCCCGGATGACGTAAAAGACTCCAACCCCCCCCGAGGTGATTCTCTTGGCGAAAGCGAATGGTACTTCATTCGATGACACGAAAGATTCGCTGCACCGCTACCTGGAAGACGTGGCCTCTTCCCAGCCGCTGTCCGGAAAAGAAGAAGTCATCCTGGCGCGCCGCATTAAAAAAGGCGACATGGACGCCCGAGCCAAACTGGTAGAAGCCAACCTTCGTTTTGTCATTACCGTTGCTCGCGAATACCAGAACCAGGGCGTCCCTCTCGTAGATCTCATCAGCGCCGGAAACATTGGCCTCATCACCGCTGCAGAACGCTTTGACGAAACCAAAGGCTTCAAATTCATCTCCTACGCCGTCTGGTGGATCCGGCAATCCATCCTCCAGACCCTGGCCGAGCACTCTCGTGTGGTGCGCCTCCCCCTGAATCGGGTGGACCTCCTGCGCAGAATTTCGCGCTACACCAACAGTCGCCAGCAAGAAACAAACGCCCGCCCGCCCGAAGAAGAAATTGCCGAAGAACTGGGTATCTCCGTCGATCAGGTTGTGGACACCCTCACCAGTGGCCAGCGCATCCTCTCCCTGGACGCCACCTTCGGTGAAGACGACGAGAACAGTTTGCTCGAAATCATGCCGGACCAGAACCAGGAAGCGCCGGATACGATGCTGATGAAAAA